>CAYXFO010000155.1:0-9521 GCA_964464255.1 uncultured Pirellula sp. | reverse complement strand
CAACTGAACACTCTCAGAGTGGCTATTGAACTCCGGCGCGTACATGCACTGCAACATCGCCAACCCCATCGGATAGTCTCCGGCATGTTGGACCCGAAGCGGGTATTCGAACACATAGGTTCCCTTGCGGAGATAATCGATGAAGAAATGGGTCGCCGTATCGCGTGTGCTCTCATAGTATGCCAAACCGTCCTGGAAACGGTAGCCACTCAGGACGTTCACCGGCTCGGTCCCGCTGCCTCGGTAATCCTTGAGGTGGACATACTCCATGTCACGATCGGTCCGGAGGATAATGCGGCAGACCAATTCCTCGCCGACCGAGACCGGTCCGGTAACTTCCTCGATCACTGGCCCGGCTTCCGTTAAACGCCGTTTGTAGATCTTCTTTTCGAGCTTGAGCGGCGTATCGGAGTGGGCCGTTATCTTGCGGATATCTTCGAGGTATTGCCAGTGGATGCTACCCCAGCTGACCCCGGCATCGGTTTTGGTGACCTTCACCTTACCCATCTCCGGTTGGATTTCCGCAGCGGCGAATTTCTTTTCGTAGAACCCAGTACCGGCCTCGACCTTTTCCGGTTCGATCCCGATGCTGGCGACCTGAACCCGTACCAGGGCATCGGATGCCAACCAATCTGCCCCCCGAAGCAGCAAGGCATAAACCGCATCGGAAGTCGCCTTGGTCGTTTTCCAGTCTTGCGTTTGCTTTTGCTTGAGGAGCCATACTTTGCAATCATCTACCGCCTGGCGATCAGCGGCGACTTCATCGAAGGCCTCGATCATCATGGCTTGCGTTTCGATCGGTGCATGATACCACCACCAAGAGTTCTCCGAGTCGCGCCAGAACATCCCCATTTCGTCATCGGAGACCGAGTTCTCTTTGAGGCTCTTCAAGATCGCGCCGGGCAGTTCGCGATCTCCCATCCGTTTCATGCCAATGGCGATGTGAGCCTGCGATTGCCGACTCAACGTCAGCCAATACTTGCGCGCTTGTTCCTGCCAGAATTTCAACGCGACCTGATTTTGTTCTCCGACAGGACGGTCGACCAGGTAGAAGCTGCGCCCGTAGAGATACATTGCGATGGTGGGGGATAGAAAGTTCTTGCCCTGGGCGCGATCGGATGCGGGGAGACGTTCGTACCACTCCCGCATCCAGTCGTCCAATCGATCGAGAGCCCGAAGGGCAAGCGATTCATCCACCTGGACACCCATGTTTCGCAATCGACCGAAGCCGGTGACGATATATAGCGACAGATACTCATTGTCTGGCCCGCCCGGAAACCATGGCCACAAACCATTGCCGTTTTGCATTTCCGCAAGCTTGGTCATGGAGCGTTGCAGTTCCGATTCGAGTCGGTTTTTCTCGAACAGCAAGCCGACATTCCGTCGCGCGAGCGATTCGTTGTTCGCATCGCGGAGCCATGGAGTCTCTTCAATCATCACCGATTTCAAATCTTCGTTCTTGCTGAGAGGTGACCGAAGAGCCTCGGGTTGCGATTCCCTCCACACGGAAAATACACGTTCAATTTTTGGATCGCTCGTGGCGACATGTCGTGCAAGCGCATTGGCATAGAATCGATTAAACGTTTGCTCGCTGCACTCGTAGGGATACTCCATCAAGTATGGGAGTGCCAGAACCGCATACCACGCGGGTTGCGAGGTCATCTGCACCGTTAGCGATTGGTGGCGAAGCGATGTGGAACCGGCGGACTCAATCAGTTTCTTCAGTTCAAAATCCTTAGTCCCTTGGCCACGTACGGGAAGCGGTAGCGATTCGGTGACCAGAATCCGATTGGACAAAACCGGCAACATACCCTCTTCGCCATCGGACAGCTTTTCCGTCGCTGCGACCGCTTTGTAGATGACAGGTCGCGCGCCGTCGGGGACCTTGATCTTCCATCGCAGGCTCTTGGAACTGTTGGGCGCCAATTCAAAGGGTCGTTCCGCTTGAGAATTCTCAAACGCGGCATCGAGTTCGCGCAGATCGACGGCATCGCTCAGATGCAGTGCTACGGTTCCTGTTTGCGGCGCTGTGCTTTGGTTCGTGATCTTGACGCTGAATTCCAAAACATCCCCTTCGCGAAGGAATCGGGGTGGATTGGGTTGCACCATCAAGTCCTTCGTCGTGACGACCGAGTCGAACAAGCTGCCGCTTCGGAGTTGCTGGTCGTGAGCAAAGCTCAGAAACCGCCATTGCGTCAACGCTTCGGGCATCGTGAACTGCATCGTGACTTTCCCCTTGCCATCGCTCAAGAGTTGCGGAAAGAAGAATGCGGTCTCGTTGAGGTTCTTGCGTGGCGAGATGGAGTCGAGTTGCGGCCCAGCTTTCGGTGCGCCGGGTCCTCCGTTGGCGCTGTTTTCGACGATCGGTGCACCAGGTGCGGCCGATTTCATTTCCGCGCCTGCCATGCCTTCGGCGGCTGCAGCCATCGGCATAGCAAGCATCGGGAAGGAATCCGCGCGACCGCCACCAAGCATCCCCCCAAGGCTATAACGTTGTGGATAGGCGAAGGCCATCAGTTCCCCAGGGAAGGATCGGTATCTCCAATCGATCGGTAACGTAGCGTAAGACAAGTTCCCTCGGAACCAGTTGAAGCTGTTCGCGAAATTTTGGAACGAGGCGTTTACATACTGCGACTCGCGATAGAAAAATGAGAATTGATTGGGCCAAGTGTGCGGAAGGAATGCATCGAGCGATTGATCGTAAAGAGCCGCCACCATTTCTGCAGCGGTCCCGTCTCCTTGAGGATCTTCGATCGTCGCGCTCCACGTCTCTTCCGAGCCGGGCATCAGCTTGGATCGGAACCGATCCCAACGAAGCTTGAGTTGCTTGTTGCTCCACGGAACATCGATCACGCGGGACTCGGTGTACATGCGGTTTTCGCGAACCATCGTTACATGTACGGTAAATCCACCGCGATGCGTTTCATCGACCGGTTGTTCGATAGTGACTTGCGTAGCGTCGGCCGGAGTCCAATACTTTTTCAGGATGTTGCCGCGATGTTCGATCTCAACAAAGGCTCTGGCAGGCTGATATCCTGACCCCCACACCGCTTTCCATGAATTGCCCGGTTCCACCTGAGCGCTGGGTGTTGCAAATACGAAGGGGATCCTCAGACCGAGCGTCTTCGCGTTTGCGTCGAGAATCCTAAGGTTCAATTCCGACTTGACCGGTTTGCCGAACCGATCTTGCGATTCGACGATGCAACGATACAACCCTCGCTTCAATCGTACTGCGAGCTGCTGAGTACCCGACTCGGCGATATCGAGATCCATGGTCGCGACTTGTTCGCCGAGCGCCCAATTTTTGAAGTCGGATGGATCGGGCTCGATGGCGGGAGGCATGTTTCTTCGAGCCGCTTGCCCTCGTGGTGCACGCGGGGTGCGAGAGAACCGTTGGCCGAGAATATCGGGGCGAAGAACCTTGTCCGGTTCACGCAAGGAGTAGATGCGGACGGAGCCCTTGCTCGGAGTCGGTTCTCCGTTGAGCGTGCTGGAACGGATTCGCAGTTGCACGTCTCGTTCTTGCGTTTGCCAGTCATCGGCAGACAGATCGATCTGCATCGACTTGTATCCCACCGACACGTTCGCATCATCCGAGCGGGTTTCCCCGGTTCCATCGGTCACATCGACAGTGACGGAATAACTGAAGATCGGATCTTCGGATTCCGGGATCGATCGGTCGGGGCGAGCGACGAATTGGCATTCGAACGAGCCATCGTCTTTGGTTTCTGTCCAGCCGTTAGCGATTTCTTGAGAGCTACCTAAGAACGGAGCGATCCGCCAAGCGTAACAGAACATGAACCAATCCGGCCATCGAACTTGTCGGACGACACGATAGCGGACGCGAGCACCTTGGATCGGGGCGCCGGTGTAGGCCATGGCCTTGCCAGTGGCCGTGACGGTGTCCCCCAATCGGACCGATTCCTTCGGGACTGCGATATCGACCTTGAATTTAGGCCGCTTGTATTCCTCGACCTGAATGTTTTTATACGACTGGGCTACTTCATCGACGACGATGCCCATGGTCCCGGTTCCGCGATCGCGAGGAGCGGTGAATGTCCCTGCAAAAGAACCGAAGTCGTTCGACTTGACCGCAATGGATTCAACCTCTTGTTGATTGATATCGACCAGCTTGACGCGAAAGCTCTTGTTCTTGACCACTTCGTAGCGATTGTTCTTTTGGTCGATCTGTATCGCGATTCCCTTGAAATGGACCATTTGCCCTGGTCGATAGATGGAGCGATCGGTGAACAGGGTGACTTGGGTCGATGCACCAACATTCGATTCCCATTCTCGCGACACGTATTCATTTTGAGTGGCGATCATCTGATCGTTGTGACTGACGACTAAGAAGCCGCTCAACTGAGAGACTGGGATCACGAATTGCCCATTGGCATCGGTCGTAACGGATGAGCCTTCGATTACGCGTTCGGTGCGGTAGTCGCGACTGATCGTCTTGACCCGAGCACCGACAATCGGTTCTCCGGTTCGATTGTCGAGCACAAAGCCAGAGAGAGGCTTGTTTTGAGACCATGTCTGACGGACGACCAACGCGAGCTTGCTAACCCATGCATCGCATCCGAAGACCTGATTGTTTTCTTCGCCGAAGCTAGGTTGGATGCTCGCCAGAACAATGTAGTAACCGGCGGGCAATCCCTTGGGTGCTGGGACATCCAGAGATGCTTCTCGGTAGTCCTCCGTAGCAGGCAGATCGGTCGTCCATTCCGCAACGCGTGGTTGATTGGCTAACTCCTTGCGGTCCATCTCATTGAATTGGCTCGGATTCCAACGATCGCGCGAGAAACGGCGGCGCCAATCGACCCGTACAACTCGAAAATGGAGCTTCGTGATATTGCGGTAGGTCACACGAATCGCGGGTAGCGGATCACTCCAAACGCGTTCGGTTTGCAGACTGACCGATAGCTGTTCGATACCGATAATGATGTTGTGGCACTCGATTCCTCCGGCGCTTTTCGGGAAAGCGTTTTTTCCCTGCTGAGCTATCTCGCGTGCGGTGATCATGTCTTGTTGATCGACCAGTAGCTGGGCCCATCGTGCACGTGCCAAAGCTGAAAGCTCATGCTTGGCGTGTTGGTCTGCGAAACGTTTGAGTGCTGCCTCATAACGATCGCGTTTCTCCTCGCCGACAGAACTGTTGTAGACAAATTGCAACCGCGAAAGCTCGGCATCGAGCAGCGCGCTCTGCTCGGAATCGTTGCGATGAAAAGACAACAGGCTTTGATAGAGGCGAATCCCCTTCAGTTTCGGCGATTGCAAGTCCTTGGTCTCGGGGTTCCATGCCAAAAAATCGTCGATATTGCCAAATGCAGCCGACGACGCATCGATTTCAAAAGCATCTTGTCGCGAAGCGCCCGCTTGTTCGCCCGAAGCATAGAACTCGATCGCATGATGGGCGAGAAAATCAAACACCGTGGGACGATAGGAATCCGGAACCGTTCCTTGGGCGACTAGGCCATTCCAATTGGCGATGGGAATCGTTTTTAAGGTAGCTTCGTCTTTGAGAGCTTCGGTGTAGTGCTTATCGATCTCTTGAAACAATCGAGGCAGATCCCATGTCTTGAAATCCTCGCTCGGTGCCGATGCCGTTGCAGTTCGGTTTGCGAATTGCCATCGATGCTGTTGAAAATAAGCCCAATACCATGATCCTTGCAGCGCATGCATCATCGGTTTCATTTCCGCGGGAGCGTTATCGATCGCGGTTTGCATGCGACTGATTCTCTCGGCGGGGTCGCCACCTTGAATCTCACCTTCGAGAACGATCTTGTAGGAGATCGCTTTGGTTGCTTCCGCGTAGGCTTTCTCCTGCATGGCCGAGTCGTAGATCACTTGCAGTTTTTCGGCTGCGGTCTTGGGGAGCCCTTGAGAGACCGACTCCTCGACTTGCTTCCACATCGTTTTTCGTTCCTCAAGGTTCAAGGATTTCGGGTTTGCTGGGGCTTGGGAATAGGCCAACGCGCCTGCCAAAAAAAGACAGATGACGCTGATCACCGACTTGAACGAGACTCGCGAGTTTCTCATGGTTGCTGGCTCTGCGGGATGAGGGAGGAAAAGGCTGAAACACAATGCATTTCAGCATGCTCGTACCACAACACAAGTTAACGGGCGACAGGATGATTTATTAATGGAGCAGTTCCGTTTTTGTATCCGAAGTGTCAAACGAACGGATTCCGGGGAACGGCTTCACTTCGAAATCTTCAAAAACCGTAGTCGACTACAAGCCGGGTTGGTTCGACGAGTCCGCTAGTTTACCAATTTCTTGTAGTGGAATCGCTGTGGTTCGTCCGCTGAAATGCCTAATCGTTCCTTGCGCTGCTGTTCGTAGGTTTCGAAATTCCCTTCGCACCAATGGACATACCCGTCTCCTTCGAACGCCAGAATATGAGTCGCAATCCGATCGAGGAACCATCGATCGTGTGTGATCACGACCACGCAACCCGCGAAATTGAGAATCGCTTCCTCGAGAGCACGCAAGGTATCGACGTCTAAATCGTTGGTCGGTTCGTCGAGCAATAGGACGTTGCACCCGCGACGGAGCAGTTTCGCCAAGTGGACTCGATTCCGTTCACCTCCAGAGAGAACGCCGACTTTTTTCTCTTGATCGGTTCCTTTGAAATTGAATTTCGAAACATAGGCTCGCGAGTTCAATCGCTTGCCACCCATTTCGAGCCAATCGTTTCCGCCCGAGATTTCCTGGTAGATCGTGCTATCGGCGTTGAGCGAATCACGCGATTGGTCGACATAGCCCAGCTCGACCGTATCGCCGATTCGAATCGTGCCAGCATCGGGTTTGTCTTGTCCCGTGATCATGCGGAACAGAGTGGTCTTGCCCGCGCCGTTGGGCCCGATGACTCCGACGATGCCGCCTGCCGGTAATCGGAATGTCAGATCATCGATCAGAATTTTGTCACCAAAACATTTGCGCACCTTGGTGGCATCGACGACCACCTCTCCGAGATGTTTACCCGGCGGGATCTGGATCTCCAGTTCATCGGGTCGTTCCTCGAACTGTTGGGCTGCCAATTGCTCGTAGGCACTGATGCGGGCCTTGTTCTTGGCCTGGCGAGCTCGAGGCGACATGCGGATCCATTCGAGTTCCCGGTCGAGGGTCTTTTGCCGAGCCGCGGCTGCTTTCTGCTCGACTTGCAAACGTTTCTGTTTCTGTTCTAGCCATGCAGTGTAGTTTCCTTCGAACGGATAACCCGATCCGCGATCGAGTTCGAGAATCCACTGGGCTACATTGTCGAGGAAGTATCGGTCGTGAGTGACTGCGACCACGGTTCCTGGATACTGAGCCAAGTGTTGCTCGAGCCAATTGACAGCCTCGGCATCAAGGTGGTTGGTCGGTTCGTCGAGCAGCAGCAGATCGGGTTGCTCGAGCAGGAGTTTGCAGAGCGCGACCCGTCGACGTTCCCCACCGGACAGTTTGGTAACATCGGCATCCCCTGGCGGCAGATTCATCACTCCCATCGACATCTCGACTTGCCGATCGAGCTCCCAAAGATTCTGAGCATCGATGGCATCTTGATGTTTCGCCATCTCGTCGCACAGCTTCTGCATCTGGTTGTCGTCGGTGACTTCGCCGAGGAGATTAGAGATCTCATTGAATCGCTCGAGAATTTTTCGTTTGGGTGCGACCGCTTCCTCGACGTTCTCTTGGACGTTCTTTTTCGGATCGAGATGGGGCTCTTGCGACAGGTACCCGGCGGTAAAGCCGTTGCTCAATCGAGCCGTCCCTTCAAACGACTTATCGGTCCCGGCCATGATACGAAGAAGCGTGCTTTTCCCAGCGCCGTTGGATCCGAGCACACCGATTTTGGCGCCAGGATAGAAGGCGAGCCAAATATCTTTGAGAACTTCCTTTTGGCCATGGCGCTTGGTCAGGTTTTCAATCTGATAAATGTATTGGCGGCTCATCCTTGTTTATTCCCGTGTAGTGGTTATTCCCATTCAATGGTTGCGGGGGGCTTGGAACTGATGTCGTAGCACACCCGATTCACACCGCGAACCTCATTGATGATCCGCGTGGAAATCCGGGCGAGTAAATCGTACGGCAATCGGCT
This sequence comes from uncultured Pirellula sp., assembly GCA_964464255.1. Classification (GTDB taxonomy): domain Bacteria; phylum Planctomycetota; class Planctomycetia; order Pirellulales; family Pirellulaceae; genus JBKCUI01. The sequence continues at coordinate 1,440 of CAYXFO010000155.1, read as the reverse complement.
CCAATCGGCGGTCATGAAATCGTCGGTGTTCACGCATCGGACGGCAACCGCATTTTCATAGGTGCGTGCGTCCCCCATCACCCCGACCGACTGCGATTCGAGGAGAACAACGAATGCTTGCGATGTGGACCTGTACAGATCCGCATTCTTGATTTCGGTGATGACGATCTCGTCGGCGTCCCTCAGGACATCGAGCTTGGCTTTGGTGACCTCACCTAGACATCGTACGGCCAAGCCTGGGCCGGGGAAGGGATGGCGCCATACCAAATGATCGGGGAGCCCCAACTCCAACCCAAGGCGTCGAACCTCGTCCTTGAACAGGTCTCGCAGCGGTTCGACCAATTCAAAGCCTAATTGCTCAGGGAGACCACCCACGTTGTGATGGAGTTTGATCGTGGCCGCAGGTCCGTCGGGAGCCGCGCCGCTTTCGATCACGTCGGGGTACAGGGTCCCTTGGGCCAGATACTTCGCGCCGTTGATCTTTGCGGCCTCTTCCTTGAAGCAGTCGATAAACGCGTGGCCGATGCGTCGTCGTTTTTCTTGTGGGTCGCGGATACCGGCAAGGTCAGACAGGAACCGATCGCTGGCGTCGACGACTCGCAAGTCAGCTTTGAAGTGGTTCGTGAATTCTGAGATCACGGCCGACTGTTCATCTTTTCTCAGCAGGCCGTTGTCGATCAGGATACAGGTCAATTGCGGTCCGATGGCTTTGTAGAGGAGGGCGGCGGTGACCGACGAGTCGACACCTCCGGATAGCCCGCAGATCACCCGATCGCTTCCGATCCGCTCTCGCATGCTCTGGATAGTCTGCTGCGCAAAATTGGACAGGTGCCATCGCCCTTCGCAACCCGCGATGTTGTAGAGGAAGTTGTGGATCAGGGTGCTGCCCAGTGATGTGTGAGACACTTCCGGATGGAATTGCAAGCCGTAGATCGGAAGCGATCGATGCTTCACGGCGGCGATGGGGCAAGTCGAGGTTGCTGCCAAGGGTTCAAATCCTTCGGGGAGGTCATGGACTTGATCGCCGTGGCTCATCCAAACATCGATCTCATGGGGAAAGCCTGCGAAGAGTTTCTCCATGTTGGTGATCTGCAGTCGAGCCCGCCCGAACTCGCGGGCCGGACAGGGTTTGACTGATCCACCCATCGCATGGGCAGTTAACTGCATACCGTAGCAGATGCCGAGAATGGGAACGCCTAACGAAAAGAGCTTCGGGTCGCACTTCGGTGCGTTGGTTTCGTAAACGCTTGAGGGGCCGCCCGATAGAATCAGCGCGGAGGGTTTGCGAGCCTGAACTGCTTCGATCGAGATATCGTGGCGAACGATTTCGCAGTAGACGTTTTGCTCACGCACGCGTCGTGCGATGAGTTGCGCGAACTGGGAGCCGAAATCGAGCACCAGTACCCGTTCGCTGTGAAGGCTATCGGCCTGGGCGGTTGT
>CAYXFO010000154.1:0-9553 GCA_964464255.1 uncultured Pirellula sp. | reverse complement strand
GGGTCTAGGCATAACGGATTCTCCTGGGCCGACCAAGATAGCAAAGAGGGGAGGGCATGTCAAATAGGTGGGTGGCACGTTAATTCGTTCGCACGTTAATTTGTTCTGTGTGTTGCAACGTTTGCCACACTTCCGACCGGACGGCTTGCGCCGTTCCGCTATTATTGTGGCCCCTTGTGGGGCTAATCATCAGGGTGCAACCGCGTCCTGCAACTCTTCCGCAGTGATCGTGATCAAGGCGCTGCGGTGCGTGTCTTTATTCTTGACCACATGCACATAGGTTCCGACATACGGTTCGGTAACGCGGGCTTTGGCATCCAGCGGCGCAACGATCAGCAGTTGTAGTCCAAATCGCTGAAACAAATCCAACGCGTATTCGGCATGCGCATCGTCGCTCCGAGAGAACATCTCGTCGACCATCACGAAATGAAAACGATTCCTATTGTCGCCATCGGGATCGAGATCGTATTGGTATGCGATCGCCGCGACGAGCACCAGGAACGCGAGTTTCCCTTTCTCCCCTCCCGACTGGCCGGTTCCTCCCTCGTAATAGCTGCGAGATTGACCCGTCGCAGCTACGATTTCTCGGGCGGCGAAATTGAACCAGTTCCGGACGTCGACTACTTTATCACGCCACCGGTCATTGGCAGGATCTCGGAGCTTCGCAACCAGTTTTTCGATTCGGACAAACGTTGCTTCATTAGCCTCGGGAGTCCCCTCGAGCGTGCCCGACAAACAATTTGCCAATTCACGGCGGAAGTCATGGATCTCGCGGTCGACGATGTCGGTCGCTTCGAGCCGCATGAAAGTCCCCGCCTTCCATTCGAGCATCCGCAGCGCTCCGTTGAGTTGTTCGATCTTGTCCCGAATCTCCTGCCGATCATTTTCGAGGCTGCTGTTGAGCAACCCGACTTCGTGCAACACTTTTTCGTTGAGTCGATTGCGGAATCGTTCTTCATGCCTTGGCAGATCGTCTTTCGATATCCGTTCGTATAACGCTGCAAAGCTATCGAGCGATGCTAAGTCTGGATCGAGGTCGGGGTTGTCCTCAGGAAAAGCCCGGAGGTATTTGCCCATGGCACTGACGACCTCTTTCTTGAGGGGCTCAAGCCGGTTGACGAGCGTTTCCAAGCGGTTGCGATGCTCGCGCTCCACTTGGTCGGGCAGGAGCACCAGATTATCGAGCGTGAGAGGTTTACGGAATTGCACCTGAATGGATTCGAAACGAGCAGATACGTCCTCCCAGTTTCCTTCGCTCTTGCATTCCTCGATTCGTTGACGGGCACTTTGAAGCATTTTCAGACCGTTTCGCATTTCGGCCGCGCGTTGCGTTTTGGCTTCGAGATGCCGATCGCGATCTTGCTGGTATCCCGTCTCTTCTCCTCGCAGCGATTCCGCCTTGCGTTTCAATTCACGCACGATGTTGTTGGAGGCTTCCAATCGCTCTTTCTCGAGTTTCAGTTGCGTCAGCTCAAACTCATGCCTAGCCGCATCGATCTCGTCGTAGTTGGAGTATTTGGCCGCCTGCTCCAGTTCATTGGCCATTCGGGTGACATCGTCGATTTTGAGATCAAACTTGCTACCTCGCTTCTGCAGATCCTCAAGCTCCCGTTCTAGTTCGCGAGTTGCTTCGATTATCGCTGATCGCTTTTCCCGGTTATCCCATCCCAGCACAAAATGACGTCGATCGTCCGAAGCGTTGCGATCATCTTTCTCGTGTCGCACATCACCTTTCTTGATATGGCGATTGACGGTCATGGCGGCTCGATTGCAAGCGGCAAACTCCTCAATCGTTTCGCAGGCTTGATAATCGAATCGTTCCAGGATCTCCCCTTTGACCCAAGGCGTTAGGGAATGTTCGCGGTATTTGATCTTGGAGTACAGAGTCCCCGAGCGTGCGGGCTTGGAGTCGTTTGTCGCGCGTTTTGCGACTCGCAGATAAACCAATCGCTGTCCGCGCCCTTGATCATCCTGCAGTCGCGTCGAATCGACGTAGCCAGCCACGCGACTGTAGCATTCGTTGGGAACCAACAAACTTCGCGCAAAGCCATGCAAAACGTTCTCGATCGATGCTTCCCATTTTCGTTCCTCGGGACGCACCTCCAGCAATTCGGCAGCAAATGGCAGGTCTCCGACCGCGAGCTTGAGTTCCTTGCACAATCGTTCACGCATGACGATGAGGGACTCGGGAAGATTTCCTTTGCGGCGTTTGAGGGCTTCGGCCTCCACGCGATGTTCGTGCAATTCCCGCATGATCCGCCCAACTTCGTATTGGATATCGCTGCTCTTCTTGCGAAGCGATTCCCGTTCCTCGGTCAATGCGTTCCTCTTGGTTCTCAGTTCCGCTCGGACACGATGGAATTGATCCGGCGAGGTGACCGGAGTCGCGATGCCGCAGCTTCGCAAGAGTGCCATGTATCGATTGAATGCATCTTGCTTGGCCCGTGCCAACTGCCCTGCAGCCTCGATCAGACCGGGCAAACGCCTCAAACGATCCCCACCTGCGTTTTCGATCTCGATCTCCAGTCTCGCAATGTCTTGCCTCAACCGCGTGAGGAGTCCATCGAGTCGTTCCATCTCGGAATCGTGGAACTGCAACTCCTGGCTCCATTTCGCGCACAGCGGATCGAGCAATTCCACGATCTTCTCAGCGAAGTAAACAGGGATCGCGGCCAACTCCTGCTTGATCTGGTCCAGTTCATCCACGCGAGTACGGTAGGATTCGCCCGCGGCCATGATCGGGATCAGCAAGTCGTTTTGTTGCCTGAATCGCACCAGCATCCGATGGGCTTCGCTCAATTCATTAAAGTGGGTCAACAGCTTTGCAACCCGTTCGTTCCAAGGCTGCTTCTCGAGCATATGTTGGCGAATAAACACATCCAGTCGCTGCACATCCTTGACCGCGACCGTTTGGTTGAAGATATCCATCGCTTTGGACTTCAATCCCGTTTGCCGTTGAAGCCAACTGATGTACTGGTTGTAGCTTGCGGATGTCTCGAAGCCTCGCTCGCGAAGCTGTCGGGCGAGCAACGCTCCCGAGGTCAGATTCGCTAGATCTCGCACAATACTCCGCTCGACGTTGCTGTAGGCGTAGATTTTCTCGACCGAGTTGTCGCTGTTCACATACAAAACTTGACACAGCGAAATCCATTGCCCAGTCGCCTGATTGTTGAATACCGCCATCAGAGCGGAGTAGTGGGTCGTGCCCGCTCTCAGGTATTGCACCTGCGGCCTTCCGTCATCGCCGATCGTTCGATCGTATGCTCCGCGGATGTAGGTCCGTTCGTCCCGCTCATTTTTCATCGCTCCTGCCGCGACGTTGTAATTGCGAGTCTGCGGACGAACCAATAGCGTTAGGAGGGCATCGACCAACGTCGATTTACCCGAACCGTTTTCACCAACCAACAATGTCGTCTGCCCGCGCGGTTCGAGCGTATAAACCGCACCATCAAATATCCCCCAATTGAAAACTTCGAATCGATGAAGCCGGAATCCGGGAAGGACTGGTCGATCGACCGATGCACCCGATGCGATATCAGTTTCACTATCGATCATGGCGATTCCTCCTCGCCCGTGCTTGTCGGTTTCGTGTCGGTACTGTCAGATGCCTGGCCTCTTCGAGCGACCTCGCTGAGCAACGCCTGCCTCAGTTTCTCCAAGTCCTCGAGCGGCACGCGGGCTTTCAAAATACGCCGCACTTCCCAAGTTGGCGGTTCCTTTTCGAACTGCTTCACAAACTTCATATCCTCAAGCTTTCGAAGTGCGGAGCCCAACTGCCGATTGAGTTTGACCGCATCCTGTTCAGCTCGAAAGAATGCTTGCCACACGGGCAACAAATCCGACTGGGCGATGATGCAGCGATCACTGAACACCTCTTGTTCTTCGAATCGCCGCAGCTCGTCTCTCAGCAACACGCACAGAAGCGTTGTTTCATAGCTGAGGGGTTGCCGACGAAACAATCGAGGGATCTCCGGATATTCGTTCGGCCATTCCTCTTCATCGAATTGACGCAGATAGGCCATAGCATCCGCTTCATCAACGACCAGCATCAAGCCAAGCTTTGCGAAATAATCGGAGAGGAGGGTAGTATTGCGGAGCAGTATCTCCCAGTTTTGTTCACTATCATCGTGATAGAGAACCCCTTGCAAGAGACGGACAGCAACTCCGCTCCATTCGCATGGCGGTGGTAGATTCGCTGCGGCGCGATGCAATCGGTCGACATCGGTCGATGACGATGGTTGGTCTTTCAATCCGGAATCAGGGTCCTCGATTGGGAATTCTGCCATCAACGAGGCTTCCTTCCAGAGGGTCGACTCGCGGCTTTGGGAACGAACGTTATCTTAGGAACGCGAACTCGCATGGTCACACCCTTGCGATCGGGAGCATGCCATTCGAGGATATCCCATTCATCTTTTGCCATCGGATGGCCATCATCGCATGCAATTTGGATATAGCCCAACAGATCAACGATCCCGAGCGATGATGGATTGGCCAACCACAGATCCTTGAGCGACCACGAGTCTCCTTCGAGAGTGCATTCCCGAATCCGTTCTCGCAACTTGCGCAGATCCAAACGATGCATGCGAGCAAAGGCCGACGCCACTTGACCTGCCTGAGTCAAATCGGTGACATGTTCCATCATCGGCTCTTGAGCAAAGTCCGGCTGCGCAGTCCAGAACGGGCGTTCCAAGGGAGCTTGAATATCCGCCTCGGCATCGATCGCCATCGCAATCTTGGTGGGCGGCTCGTCGGCTAACTGCAACGCTGCTTTGCGGATGTCTGATAACACGCTCGCGAGTCTCATGCGGTGTTCGGCTGATCGCGAGTCGAGCAATCTTCTCAACGTAGCGGACAAGCGAGCGGTGGTACGCATGACCTTATCCGCTTCGGCCAGCAACGCAGGGACCATGCGATGCAGACGCTGCAAACTATCCTGCTGATCGGCGAGTACCGCCAATCGCTGGATCTCTTCAATGCTTTTCCGAAGCGTGGTTTGTTCGTTGGGCGAAAACAGGAATCGGACGAAGGCGTAAAAGCTGACCCCTTCGTCTTCTTGCTTGAGGGTATCTTCGGCATCGAGCGCGAAACCGAGGATCGTGCCCCGTGTCTCGTTTCCTGAGGCTTGCAAGTGCTGAACACGTCTCGCGATTTCTTGGAACCGCTCCTCCACCGCTCGAAAATCGGACTGCAATTCGCGAAGCAGCCCGATCGCGTTTTGAAATCGCTCTCGGATTTGCGAGGGCCGATAGACCTGCACACTCTTTCCGGATTCGATCGCCGCGATCTCTTGGTCGATCGCCGAACGCTGCTTGCGGAGATACTCCAATCGACGCTCGGGATCATCCGATGAACCACGTACGATATCCTGCAGCGTCTCGATGATCATACGCAGTCGCCCTTCGGTCCCGACCATGTTTTGTCGGCGGGACAGAGCCTCTTCGATGAAACGGATCGCTTCTTCGGCACTTGCAGACAGTTGGTATTGAGGCTCGGAGGAATGGGCTTCTACAAATCGCCTCAGCCACAAAAACTCCGTCCACTGGGCAATGTACCGCTCGGGGGTTCCGTTCATGACCTCGGGAAATGTTTCATGCAATTCCTCCAGGAAGGTTGCCAAGCGGTCACGCAATTCGGATTGGCCGACCGCGATTGCGGCATCGGCTTTGAAGGTGGCATGGAGAAACGCAAGGATCCAGGGTGCCAAATCGGAGCGCAGCAGTCGAACCGTCGGTGAATGGTCAAAAAAAGCGCGCAGTTCGTCTCTTCGCATCGGGAGTTCCTCGATGCTTTATGGTGACACGAAGAAGCGAGAAAACAAGAGAAAAGTCAGGGAAACAGGCCCCGACTAGCTCGCGGCATTCACCGAATCGATCAATTGACGAAGCCGCCCGAGGTTGCGGCGATTGAAATGCATCACCAGCCGAGGCAACTCCGCAAGTTCTGGTTCCGAGGACTCCTCGGGCAAGGCGCTCCGCTGTTCCAAGCGACCGGAAACGAAAATGTCGGAGAACTGGTCGTTGAGTTGTTCGATCCGTTCCGGGCTGAGTGCCGATGTGATTCGCAGTACGAGCAAATCATCCACATACCTCATGCTGTGGTACACGCGATAGAACGACATCAGTTCTTGAACCGCGACATCGATCGAATCGGTTCGCTTGTAGAGATGAAGATCCTCTTCGCTGATCAGTCGATTCGCGAGCAGTTGTTTATGGAAGAAACCTTCGAGAGTTGCCCAAAAATCACCACCGGGGATATCGAGCAGAACGAGTGGCAGCAACGTCTGCTTGCCAGTCTGCAGCAGTGTAAGGATCTCGAGTGTTTCATCGAGAGTGCCGAATCCTCCGGCGCAGCATATCACGCCGCTACACTCTTTGATGAACATCAGTTTGCGAGTGAAGAAGTATTTGAGCGTGACGAGTTTGTGGTCGCCGTGAATCACGGGGTTCGCAGATTGTTCGAATGGGAGCATGATGTTGAGCCCCATCGACATGTCGCGTCCTGCGCCCTGATGCCCAGCTTCCATGATGCCGCCGCCAGCTCCGGTAATGACCATCCAGCCATGTTCCGCGATTTTGCGACCCAATTCGGCCGCTTGGATGAAGCAAGGATGATCTGGCGGCGTACGAGCGGAACCGAACACGGTTGCCTTGCGTCGTCGCCGGTAAGGCTGGAACACTTTGAACGCGTAACGTAGTTCGCGAAGTGTGCGGCTGAGTATCTTCAAGTCACCGCGAGACGTACCGTCTGCCTTCAGACGCTCGACGGTGCGTTGCATCATATCGATGAGATCTTCTCCCCCGAGAGCAGTGCTCGGCTCATCGGCCGGCATAGGTCTTCGCTTCTCGTCTTCTCCGAGAGCTTCGGGAGATATCTCAGCCGGAGGCGTTTTGTCCATTGGTCGATCTCGAGAGAGTGATATTACAATGCGGCCAACGGGTACGCGATAAATTCGCTTAGGTCGGCTTCACGGTCCCCTTGTCTGAGGCACCATCTTCCGGTTGCTCATCGTATTGGGCTTCCGGCAAGGACGAGGCAACGGGAGCCACCATGAATTCGACGGAGAATTCTTCTGGGTCCGCCTTGAGAATCGAGCCCCCTTCTTTGGTGGTTACTGTGGCGACTTCGACGATTTTTGAAATCACCGTGCGTTCTAGAATTTGATTGCGCAAAGCGTCCATCTGGCCGGTTCGCTCCAGTTTGGCTCGTACTTGGCGAGCGGACAAATCGCCTTGCTCTGCGATGAGCTTGATTTCTTCGTCGTATTCAGGCTCAGTGGGTTCGATCTTCAGATCTTCTGCAATCTTCTCTAGAAGGAAGTGTTCTCGCAGGGATGCCTTGGTCAACTCGTCAATGTTGCGACGCATGGAATTGACGACGCTGCGGATCTGGTCATCGGAGAACCCGTTGCGACGCAGATCCAAAACTCGTCGTTGCAGTTCGCGATCCGACTGTCTTCGAACCGTTCGGGGAGGCAGATCCCAACTAGCCCCCTCGGTCAGCTTGGCGACGATCTGTTCGCGCAACTCTTGGTTCTGGTGATATTCCGCTTGTCGCGTCAGCTCGTTCCGAACAAAATCCTTCAGTTCTTCGACCTTGTCAAAGCCGAGATTATCAAGTTGGGTGGCTCCCAACGCTTCCACGTTGACCCTGCGGATCTCCAGGATCTCGAAGAAGCCATTCACTTCCTTGCCACGAAACGCTTCGTTGTACGACGTTTCTAGGATTTTGAATTGAACTTCGACGGTGTCTCCCTCTTTCTTGCCGACGAATGCGTCGCCGAAGTTTTCAATGATCGAGTCTGCGAGGCTGAGTTTTGGACGGAGCGTGATCAATTCCTCTTCGAATTCGCTGATTTGTTTTCCGTCGATCTCAAACTGAGCGTTTACCAGCAAGCGATCCCCGAGTTGCGCCTCGCCATCACACGGCTCGCCTGGAGTGACCCGTTCGAGGGTTCGTTGTAGTTGGCGTTCTACATCAGCGTCTGTGACTGGGTATCCCAACCTTGTGAGTGCTAACCCGTTCCAATCGGGGGTTGTGAACTCTGGGCGGACTTCGATTTTGAATTCGAACGTGAAGTCGCCAGTATCGGGGAGCTTGACTGCACCGAAGTCCATATCGGGTTCAGCGATTGCGGAGAACTCGCCACCGTCGGTGATTTGCTGGAGGCTATCCATGACCAAGCCGCTTTTCACCTGGTCTGCGACTGTTTTTTTGAATCGCGACTCGAGGAGTTTCCGCGGCACTTTTCCGGGGCGAAAACCAGGCAAATCGGCCTTAGGAGCGATTTCGTCGTAGGACTTGCGAAAATATCGATCGATCTCTGCTCGTGGAATGGTGACCACGACATGCCTTTCGCAAGGCGTTGGCGAGTCGATTTTCACTTGCAAATCCAGCTTGGAGGGAGCCTCGGTTTCCGCGGTCGACATGCTAATTTTTCAACGTCTAGAGGGAAAGAAAAAAGGGCTGAGCCAAGGAAGAGCGGGTGATGGGATTCGAACCCACGACAACAACGTTGGCAACGTTGTGCTCTACCAACTGAGCTACACCCGCAAAATCCAAAACTTGGCTGATGCCCTTATCCGGTGACCCAAATGTCCGCTCGGCAGCCGCCCTGGGGACGATCCGGGGGACGATCCGTGGGTATCTGCGAGTTGGTCAACGATGTCGGATAGTATAGGTTCTCCACATTCCGTTGCAAGACGCGTTCGGACTAGACATGCCCAGGCCGGATTTCCTATAGAACCATGAGCTGTTTGGTCTTCCTCGTGGACTCAAGGATAGCTCGGTAATGATCCCAACCACCCATCCTCGTTTTGCTCGCGCATTCTTGGTTTTTTCAATCGTTTCGTCGTTTCTTGGCAGCGGATTTGGAACCCGATCGATCGGTCAGGAGCCCCCATTAGCGGTCGACCGGTCAGCGGTTTCGAGCGAGCCCCTGATGAACTACAGTTTCGAGAATCAGGAATGGTTGACGTTTGTGGCAGGAAAGAACAAGTCCGGGAGCGGTTCATGGTGGCCGTCATGGAAACTTCCAAGCTGGAAAAAGTCGGGAACGACCGGCTGGTGGACCTCTGAGAAGAAAGCTTCTAGTTATTCCAGAAGCAACAAAACGACGATGCAAAAGATTTCCCAGACCTCCAAGCGATGGTGGAACAACACATTGGAGTTTCTCGACCCGTACGCGCCCCCGAAAGAGCAACCGAATTCGAGTCAGTCTGACCCCGGTTTCTTTGGCAAGCTCTTTGGCCCCAAGGATACGGGCCCCAAATTCAACTCGGTCCCAGAGTGGGCTGGTCAGCCAATGCCCAAGTAATCGATACCCAAGGAATCGGGGCTGCATCGCAGCGAACCGGACCACGATCGGTTTGGCAAAAGGGGGGGGCAGAAAGCGGAGGAAGTTGAAGGTTGGAGGTTGGAGGTTGGCGGTTGGTGATTTTTGTTAGCCGAGATGCGCGAGCAACCGGGTGGAAGTGCGTACGACATGGCGATGCTAGAAGCAGAGGACCGGGAAAATAATGTTTAGAGACGGTGAGATCGAACCGCTGATGAACGT
>CAYXFO010000153.1:0-9585 GCA_964464255.1 uncultured Pirellula sp. | reverse complement strand
TGGGGTTCGATCATACGAAGCTAACGTATCGATTCGCAGGTCGTGATTTCCGGTTGACCGATGTCCACGGCCGCATCATCCAAGAGTGGATCGCCTAAGGTACCCAACCTGAGCATAGTGGCACGCTCGGACGCTTTGCGACGGTTGGATTTGTCGAAGCCCGGGTTTCGATTGCCGACGGAGTCGGATTGGGAGGTGTTGGCGCGGAGTGGATCGACTGAGTGTTCGAGGCTTGTTTGACCTGCATGGGAACCTGTTTGAGTGGACGCATGATTGGAATGAGAACCTTGGATAGGCATGGCGCACGAACTGAAGATTAATTGCTAGCAACACTACGTTGACGCAGTGCCTGTCCCAAGGTTGTTCATGGTTAGTGTCCCATGATTATCGACAAGCGGTCTTCGCAGGGCGGGCATATCGGTACAAGCACAGTTAATCAACGCTGTATTTCTTCGATCAAGCTTTTCGCCCCGTATACTTCGCCGATGATCCATAACACGAATCGTACATCAACTCCGATCGAGCGACTGTAGCGGCGATCCCATGCGAAGTCGTTGATGGTCGCTTCGAATGTTCGATCGAAGTTGACTCCGACTAACTCGCCGCGCGCGTTGATTACCGGGCTCCCGGAATTACCGCCCGTCGTATCGGTGCTGTAAAGGAACGCTACCGGCACCTTTCCTAGTCGAGAATGTGCATACGGCCCAAACCGCTTTTCCTGAATCGCCTTCAAGACAGGCGTCGGTGTGATGAACGGGTCGACACCCGTCGTCTTTTCGAGGAGACCATCGACCGTAGTGATCGGGGTTTTCACAATTGCATCGACCGGCGAATAGGCCTCGACCTTGCCGACGGTCAATCTCAGTGTGCCATTGGCATCGGGCAAGAAACCGGACGACTCCCGCGACTGCTGCACCTCGATCAAGTCACCATAGAGTTGATTGAGTTTGCCTTCGCGCTCTTTTTCTTTCTCTCTCAGCTTCAAGAAGTGAGGGTACAGATCGATCATCCACTGCAGCGCAGGGTCATCGGTGGCCTTGAGTTCGGTGATCGATCGCTTGAGGCATTCCTGGACAAATGCCGGATCACCCAATCGCGACTTGGATACCAGCGTTGCGGAGATACCGTCGATCGAATCACCTGACTTAATAACTCGTGAAAGTGGTTCGATCTCTTCGTGTTCTGGGATCCGTTTGAGTCGCTGCAGCATACCTGAGAGCATCCGTTGATCGGTCGGCCCGTGCCAATCACCGACATCGAGCAGCAATTGCTGGGTTGTCTGCGAAAGATTGCGATCCATGTAGGGAGTCTCGCGTTCGACATCCGGTTTGGCACGTTCGGTGGCCGCATCGACGAGCGTGAACGCGAACGACAGCAGTCGAGGCGCGGTCCGTAGTTCTCGAAGATGCAGCTCCAACGGCCCGCGACGCGTCATCTCCTCGTAGACCGCACCGATGCTTGGTAGGACATCCTTATACTTGCCGAGTTCTGCCGATCGACTGTTGATGAACGCTTGCAGGTCCGCTTCGCGCGCCAATCGTTGCGATTCGGTATCTGCCTTCTTGAGTCCGATCAGTTGGCCGCGCGATCGCTTCTCAACATTGGCCAAAGATTTCGATCGCGTAGCATGCTTGATTGCCACTGAGCGATCGTTCGCACCGGCGCGCTCCATTTCCTGAATCTGCCAGCTATATAACTCCACAACGATAGGTAACCGTACGTTTTGTTCGTAGCGAACGAAACTAGCGGTCCGATTGCGAACCGTTCGGCCTGGATAGCCCAGCAGGAAGACGGTGTCTCCTTCGTCGATACCCGCCGACTGGACTCTCAGGAAACGCTTGGGTCGATAGGGAATGTTTTCTGGCGCATAGTCGGCGGACTTGCCGTCGGGCGCGGTGTACGCTCGCATCAGCGAGAAGTCGCCGGTGTGTCGTGGCCATTCCCAGTTATCCAGTTCTCCGCCGAACGCGCCGATCGAAACGGGAGGAGCGAAGACGAGGCGCACGTCCTTGAGGTAGGTGTACAGGAACAGGACATACGTCTTGCCGACGAACATCTCCGCGACTTCGGCTCGCATGCCTGGGTTTTCTTTTTCGGCGGCAAGTTCCAGTTCTTTGCGTCGCCGATCGAGCGCCTTGGTTCGTTCCAGAAAGGTCATCTCGGGTTTTGCGACCGAGAGGACTTCGCTCGACACATCGGTGTACGATTCGGTGATTCGGACTGTGTAGTTGGGAGCCCGGATCTCGTCACCTCGCTCAGCAGCGATGAAGCCATCGGTCAGCAGATCGCGCTGTGCCGAGCTCCCTTTCTGGATCGCATCGAACGCGCAGTGATGATTGGTGATGATCAACCCATCGGCGGAAACGAACGAGCCGGTGCATCCGTTGACTCGGCAGATACCATCCACAAGGCTCGTGCCATCGGCATTGAAGATCTCTTCTGGGCTAAGTTCGATCCCGCGCTTTGCCAAACCGATTTTGGCCAATTCGCTGATGGGAAACATTCCTTCGTCGGCGGATAGCGGGCCACCGATCGACACGACCAGCAATAGTACCAGCCACATTGCCATCGACTTTACCATTCGCATCGCTCACTCACATCCAACAGGGTACACATCTCGAAGATTCCCTTTATTTTGGACGAAAACTGTCCAGTCGTCGCCCCCTGATCCCCAAGATTTCATTCGTGCTACCGAACGCAAGTCGATTCGTTACACTACGAAAGAGAGCTTCCACCTTTTCCTTGGAGCAATACGACATGAAGATCCTCACCCAACTAGCGTGTTTCATGATGGCAATCGCAGGTCTATCCCATCTCGGCACGACTGCCGAACCGCCGCTGCTCGACCGGCAACTCTTCTTCGGTAACCCAAAGATAGCAGGCGGCCAATTGAGCCCCGATGGCAAGATGATCTCGTTCCTCAAGGAATACAACGGGATCATGAACATCTGGATCAAGGCATTCGATGAGCCCTTCGAGAACGCTCGGCCTCTGACCGATAGCCCCCGTCCGCTCTACGGCTATTTTTGGTCCGAGGATGGCAAGTATGTGCTGTACGCTAAAGACAAAGATGGTGATGAGAATATCAATGTCTTCGCCGTGGATCCTCGTGAAAAGGTGGACGAGGGCGCGATTCCGGAGTCTCGCAACTTAACTCCTTTGGATGAAGTCGCCGCGCAGATCGCCCACATCAGCCAAAAGAATCCGGACCTCATGTGGGTTGGTTTGAACCATCGGGACAAAGCCTGGCACGACCTGTACCAACTCCGCATCTCGACAGGCGACATGAAGCTGGTCTACGAAAACACCGATCGGATCACCGGCTACGAATTTGACTGGGATGACAACCTCAGACTGTTGACTCGTACGGATGAGAAAGGAACGACGACGCTGCTTCGCAAAGAGGGGGACTCGCTCGACCCGATCTATGAGACTCTTGTGACGGAGAACGGTGGCGTCCTCGGATGGACTCCTGACAACAGCCGCTTTTACCTGTCGACCAACAAAGGGGAGCTCGATCTATCTACCGTCCTCTTGATGGATCCGAAGACGCGCAAGATGGAACTCTTCGAATCGGACCCCGAGAAGCGAGTCGATTTCGGTGGCTTGCAACTCGACGACAATACGCGCAAGGTGATCAGCACTTCCTACCTCGATGATCGGACACGATACTATTGGAAGGATACTGCGTGGCAGGCGAACTACGAGTTTCTCAAGGAGAAGTTCCCGGGCCGAGAGATCGGCTTCCAAAGCTCGACCAAAGACTACAGCAAGTTTCTGATCGCCATCACCGGCGATCGCTACGCATCGGAGTCGTGGTTCTTTGATGCCAAGGCCAAGCAGTTGATCCACCAGTACACGCCTCGCCCCGAACTCAAGGCAGTGGAAGAGCATCTGTCTCCGATGACGGCGGTTCGATACAAGAGCAGTGATGGGCTGGAGATCCCGGGCTACTTGACCATTCCTGCAGGCCGCGAAGCCAAGAATTTGCCCCTCATCGTCCTTGTGCACGGTGGCCCCAAGGGACCGCGCGATGTGTGGGGCTATGATCCCGAGGTTCAGTTCCTCGCCAATCGTGGTTATGCCGTGTTGCAACCCAATTTCCGAGCTAGCGGCGGATACGGCAAGAAGTTCCTTAACGCTGGAGACGGCCAATGGGGATTGCTGATGCAGGACGACATCACTTGGGGTGTCAAAGATCTCATCGAAAAAGGAATCGCCGACCCGAAGAAAGTCGGCATCATGGGAGGAAGCTACGGTGGATACGCGACGCTCGCTGGCCTGACATTCACGCCTGATCTTTATGCATGTGGCGTCGATATCGTCGGGCCGAGCAATATCTTCACGCTACTGGAATCGATTCCAGCCTACTGGGAAGCAGGCCGTGCGTTCCTTTACGGCATGGTTGGCGATCCCGAATCGGAGGAGGGCAAACAGCGGATTCGCGAAGCGAGCCCGTTGTTCAGCGCTACCAAGATCGAAAAGCCGCTCCTCATCATTCAGGGGGCCAACGATCCTCGCGTCAAGCAAGCCGAAGCCGACCAGATCGTCATCGCCCTGCGCGATCGCGGTCATGATGTTGCCTATCTGCTGGCCGATGACGAAGGACACGGGTTCGCCAAACCGGTTAACCAGATGGCGATGTACGCAGAAGTAGAACGCTTCCTAGCAAGTAAACTCGGTGGTCGCTACCAAGCCGAAATGCCTAGCGATGTGGCCAAGCGACTCGGGGAGCTCCGGGTCGATATCTCGAAGGTAACGTACAACGACCCCAAGCAGATGAAGGTCAGCGAATCGTTGCCGCCAGTAAAGACCTTGCCAAAAGAGGAAACGGAAACCTGGGATGTCACCTTGAGTGTTCAAGGGCAAACGATCCCGATGACAGCCCAACGAAGTGTTCGTCGCGATGGGGAAAAGTGGGTGTTCGAAGATCAAATGAAAACCCCGTTTGGCACCGCAGTCGATATCAGTACGTATACGGCTAGCTTCGCGCCGCTGAGTCGATCGGTCGAGCAAGGAGAACAGAAGATCGAATTGAATTACCGCGACAAGGAAGTGGAAATCCAGACCAACGGTGCGACCAATTCCTTGGCATACAACGGAGCCATTCTCGGTCTCGGTGGGGGGCGTGATGCGATCATTGCAGGGATCGATTGGCAGGTTGGGGAGTCCTTGGTGGTCTCTGTTGTCAACCTCGAACAAAAGAAGATCTCTACGCAGCAACTGAAATGCGAAGGGAATGAAACACTCGATGGAGTTGTCTGCCTAAAGGTTACCTTGACCGACGTCGAAAACACGGCAGACAAGACAACGTTTTGGCTCGATCCCAAGACCCGCAAGATGGTCCGCGTCGAAGCGGTCGTCCCGGCGCTTGGCAACGCCAAGATGACGATGATCCCCAAGACCCCGTGAATTCATCCCCAGTTTTCCGACTGCGATCCTGTTGAGACCGTCCGCGTCCGGGGATGGTTGAGTTTCTACGAAAGAACGGACACCGACAGTGAACGGAAACGCATTTCCTCAACGTTCAAAGCTACAATGGGTTTCGAAAGGTAGTTCGGCATGATCGAGTTTCGATATAAAGGTGAGGTGCTTTGGCAACGGATGGAGCGTGCCGTGGAACGGGTAAACGAACGACTACGAAAAACGGTAAGCGTGTTGGAACAAGCTGGCGTGCCCTATGCCGTCGTCGGCGGACACGCGGTCAGGGCATGGGTAGCTCAAGCGGACTTGGCAGCGGTTCGCACCACACAAGATGTCGATATTCTTGTCCGCCCCGAAGATTTTAAGAAACTTCGTCAGGTGCTAGAGGCGGCTGGTTTCCATTATCGACAAACTGCTGGACTGGACATGTTTTTGGAGGATCCCGAAGCTTCCGCTCGCGACGCCGTGCACGTAATACTGGTGGGCCAGATGATCCGTCCCGATGATATCGAACCCAATCCCGATATTGAACCTGCGGAAACTGCAGATGATTTCCGCACCCTGCCGCTCGAGTCGCTCGTGCGAATGAAGCTGAATTCGTATCGTCGGAAGGACCAAGTTCATTTGCTCGACATGATTTCGGTTGGATTGATTGACGGCAGTTGGCCTCATCGTTTTCCGAGCGAGCTCGGTATACGGCTTCAACGCTTGCTCGATGATCCCGACGGTTGACAACGACTCCGTTTGGCAGCAGTTCCTCAAGCAGCTCTCTTCTCCTGGTATTTCCCGAGGGATGGTAGCCAAGGGGAACCACTAAGCGTTGCGACGTCCGTGATCAAATGCGATTTGGTGCTCGCGAACCAGCTAGCCAAATCTTGGGGCATTCGGTCGACAAGGGAACGCATCGCGTATTCATGAGTTCCCCAAGCGATGTTGCACGCGATCAAATCGAGGACCTTGGGATGGTCGAAATAGGCGGTATGGATCAATTCACTTCCCGCGAGGTCTTTGCTGAAGGACTCCAGACCACTTGTAAAGGAGGGGCCTCCCAGTAAGCGTCGGAGCTTGGGCGCGACGTCCCCGGCTGCTTCGTCCGCACTCGCGAGCAACTCGTTGTTGAGGCTATCGGGAATTGGCGGAGCAAGCTTCTTGAGCGGTCCAAAGGGACAAGGAGAAACATCGATGATATTCGCCGTTGGGCGGTCATTCCCTTGCGCAGATCGCGCAACAATGCTTCGAATACTTCGGTCAGCAACCGGATGGACCAAGAAGTTGTACAACGGGGCAAAGACCCAGAAAATCGGACTGGCCAATAGATTGAGGTTGTCAGACAGAAACACCCGTTCCCTCGGTTGCAGTTTCCCTAGGAAGGACACGGTGATATCCAAAGTTGCTCGCAGGCCATTGATCGCTTCATCATCCTGCGACCAGATCCCCAGCCAACGCGATTGGTACGTTGCAAAGGCATCGTCCTCAAGCTGATACTCCGCTCGAATCCGAAGTGATTCGATGACCGGACGAATGCACATCAGACCGACGATCAAAAACAGATACGAAGCGCAGATCGCCATGCCAAACATGAACAATCCCTCGCGCGTCGTAAACAGATAACCAGCCACCGAAAGGGGACCATTGGGATCATACGCGCCGACCTCGACCCCCTGTGGGACCTCGACCACGCGAATCCCCGTCCATCGCAAGAAAGAGAGGATCGGGTAATCGAAGAAGTTTTGGAGGTTTGCCGATTCGTTGGCAGACAACAGGAAGGCCTCGCGTTTGCCAAGTGCGGCATTCCATAGAAGGATCGATAGATGCTTCAGTGTTCGGTAAGCAGGTCGGAGCAATAGAAACCCCATCAGCAACAACAACAGATTGATCGGGTTCCAAGGACTGCGACCGCGATGCTGCAGGAAGGGAGTCCCCACGGTAGTCCATGTTCGAAGCCGCTCCAGCGACCGATGCTGGATCGTGGCCAGTTTCAACATGTTCCAGATCACCGAACCGCCGTGGCTGTGCCCCACGAAGTGATAGGGAATCCCTTGGTTCTCAAGGGGTTCGACAAACTTCAACAGATCGGAGGCTGCTTTGCTTCGCGCGCGTTCGCTGTTTTCACCCGACCAATGAAAGATCATTGTGTCGGAAGCGACTTCGACATGACTAGGCAATCGCGCTTGCAGTTGGCGCGCCGTGGTGCTTCCAGCTTGCCACCATTTGTTCCCTCTGTCTTGCTTGGCACCTGCGAACGTACCGTGGACCAGGATCACGACGGATGGATCGTCGGATGCTTGGGCGGCAGAGAGTCTTCTTCGTGGCTTCATGGCGCAGTCTCGCTCTTTCTGTGGGAAAGTAGGTATTTCCAGCCGATGAGCCAATATCAATTTCCCTAAAGTTCATTAGGCCCAGTCGGTTCCTTCGAGAAACTCGTCGATGTACCATGTTCGCAGGCGCGGACCAGGCCGACCCTCGAGCTCGCAAACATCTACACATCCAATAAGCAAGGCATACAGTTACGGAAGTGGGCTGATCGATAGGCCGAGGAACTCGATCTTGGTACCGGGGTCGTGCCCTTGCAACATGATGGTCCCGGCTTCGGTGCGAAGGCCCTTGCGCGGATTGGGATTGGGGGCACGGGTATCTTCCCACTGGACGACTTGCACTCCTTCGACCCAGGTCGCGATGCGTGGGCCGTCAGCGATGATCGTGACGTGGACTGGGCGTCCTTCGTCGCTCAACACTGCCTTGGCGTTCTGCCTACGAAAGATCGCACCGGAGCCAGCATCCACGGCTCGGCGTCGATCGTCTTTGAAACCGTGATGGATCTGGCATTCGTATCCATTCATATCCTCGCCGGGGATGCAGCGAAAAAAGATTCCCGAGTTGGTGTTCTCGCTCCGCGTCAACGCCGATGCTTGGATCACGACGTTGGCATGAGGTTGCAAGAGTTCAAGATGTCCGCGCCCTCCCTCGATCAGAATCGTTCCTGCGTCGGTGAACTGCGACTGAATCGTTCCCTTGGGTTCGTTCCAGTCCGATGCGTTGGCAGGGGGGATCAATCGATAGCCGATCGGACGAACGCGAATGTTGCGAAATCGAATCGGACCTTCGCGGAACTGAAGACCGATCTTTCCCGCCGTCAGACCGGTATCATCTTGATAGTCGGCCGATGACTGGCCATCAACCCATGCTTGAACATGCGATTGGTCCACCAAGGCATGGAGCGTGTGCCACATCCCCGACTCCGGTTCATCGATTTGTTCAGAAGCCTTGATACGACCTACGAGCGAACCGGTGGGGAACGGGTTGTCGGGAGGTGCGATGTTGAGCTCGTAGCAATCGGATTTCGGATCGGTCGGTTGATCGGGTGTGCGAAGGAACACGCCGCTGTTGGTGTTCTCGTCTGCCATATACTCCAATTCCAGTTCGAAGTCGGCAAAACGAACTTCCGTGACCAGCAGCCCCGCTTCACCCCTCGTCGCGACGATCTCCCCCTTTTCGACACGCCAATCCGCGTTGCCTGCATTGCGCCAACCGATCAAAGATTGACCATCGAACAATCGGATCCAACCCAGGTCGAGTTCTTCAGTTGGAAGCCTCGCAGCCAATAGCCCTTCGACATCGACACTGGGATCGAGCGGAGCTTCCTCGACCTTGTCGGGTGCCGCAGGCGCTTTCTTGGTCGCGGGAGGTTGTTCTTGAGGACGTTCCTCTGCGGCGGCTGTTTCCACTGGCTTGTCGGTCAAAGTGACCGGGGTGCAACCGAGGGGGGTTGCGATCAGGAGGCAAACCAGGAACCAAAGGTGGTACGTCGCGTGTTTCATGCTTCGTCGAATATTTCTAAGTAGGCTTCAAACGGCAGACTGCCATGGATCGAGGGATTGCAATCGGGGCTGTCATGGCTGTGAATCACCAGGCGATTGCTCGGTTGCAAGCGATCCTTTATATCGCAATCTAATCGGGAATCCCCTTGGCTCCAAGTTAACTCTTGGCCGTTGAGTTGGATTTGCCAATCTGCGGCAGGCGATGGAGCGATGACCAATCGCACATGGGTCACACTCGCGGGCAGGGTCGGGGCATGGAAGATTCGCTCCCACCTACCCGGCGAATTTGTCCATCCCCGGGCCAAGGAAATGCGATGCGGCGCGGGGCTCATCCGCACTCTTG
>CAYXFO010000152.1:0-9590 GCA_964464255.1 uncultured Pirellula sp. | reverse complement strand
AGAGTGTTAGCTTCCCAAGCTGAAAGTCGAGGGTTCGAATCCCTTCACCCGCTTGAAAAAATGCGATGGCAAGCGAGCGGGTTCACCAACGCCCGATCTCCGATCATTGGTGCAGCGACGATGCCGAGTCGGCACATTCTAGGACTCAAGCTGTGGTGGGTGCGCGGGTGTAAATCTGCTCCGCTCGGTGGAACAAAATCCAACTGGTCAGGATATACTTGTCGTCCGATTCAGGCACGTTTCCTCGATGGGTGTGGGTGAAACCTGCGGGAGCGATCACCATGGTCCCCGAGGTTGGCTTGAACTTCCTGTTTTGATACAAGAACTCCGTCTCGCCACCCCTCTCTACATCGTTGAGATAGAACATAAATAGAAGAACGCGGTGTAGTGACTCTGCGTTGGGGTCACGAGGATAGATTTCCGAATGCCAATAGTAGTAGCCACCAATGTTCCTCGCGTATTTCTGAACGTTAATCGCTCCCGGGCGGAATACTCGGAACAGATACGCGCCGAGTTCCGGATCGGTTGCGGCTTCCACATCAGCAGCGACTAAGGGCCTGATTTGCCCGGTACTCGGATCTTGCAAAGTCAATGCGAAGGCGCTGGTGATCAGATGCGGATACTTGCGAATGTATAACAGCAGATGCCGCAACGTACCGTCGAGAATCTGACCATGCAGATCGTTCCATTCGCTGCGGCCTGTGATCGTAATGTCCGTGCTGTGCTTCTTGGATTTGTCAACACCATGACCAGTCCTTCCATCTGTTTTTCGGTCGCTGGTTTCGAAACGATGTATGATCTCTTTGCACAATGACGGGCTAAGGGCATTATCAAAGGTCTCAATAAAATCCGTCGTCATTCCTGATATCGCCATCTGGGAGAGTAAATCGTTCGTGAGTCATGGTTTGCGCAGACCATCCGGCAGTCGATTGTAACAGGTTCGAATCGCAACGCGTTCGCGAACCGTCTGAATCTCGATATGCCAGAAAAATCGAAATTCAAAGGGAGAATCGTCCTCGCTTCGCATTCCAACAACGTACGGTTTGCTCTGTTACCTGACCCCAGCAATTGCACTCCGCAGTACGTTGTACTACTCTAAACATCTCAAAATCGGTGTGCCGGGTTTCATGGAAGCTTGCGATGGAAGAACAAGTCGAACATTTTTGTCATCCGGAACAAGCCGACCAACACCTCCGTGGGTTCGAAAGGCTGATTGATACCTATCATCACTTTCTGATCAACCGGCTCAGGAAGCGTTTCTTTAGCAGCAACTTCGATCTCGACCGGCTGGAGGAATTTGCGCAGCGAACTTGGGTCAAAGTTTGGGAACACCGCACGTCATTTTGTGCTAGGAATCCGCGGAATTTTCGATCCTGGTTGTTCACCATCGGTACTCGGGAAGTGCTGCAGGACTTCCGTAAGAAACGCCCCGGTGCAATGCCAGACGATTTCGATCAGCAAGACTCCGCGTCGATCCCTCCCGATCAGATCGTGATGGAACAGGAACAACGACTTTCACTTCATGATTCCATCGAACTCTCCCTTGGGGATGAAGATCTTCGTAAATGCTTGGATCGTCTCAAGATCGAAAGTCCAAAGTGTTTTGATGCGCTGGTCTCGAAGATCCTAGATGACTCGGCTGAGGATGAGATTCTGACCAAATACCGCATCGATCGGCCAGCGCTATCCCGGCTTCGTTGGAAAGCAGCCCAGAAAATCAAAGACTGTATTGTCGGAGGTGCTTCATGACCTTCGATGACGAACAACTGGCAAACCTCTTGCCTGCACTCTGTCTCCCAGATGACCGTTCCGAGTGGCCAGCGTGGTTGGAACAGCAATTGATGGGATTCAACCTCCCGAAGCTTTGCAAGCAACTGGTGACAATCGGCGGCAAGCATCCGCCCCAACTGACCCTGTCGGAACTTCTCGGGAACCAGCGCGACCCAGTGCTCCAGCAAGGACTTCGCGGTCCATTATCCGCACAACAGATTCAGCGACTGATCCAAAATCCAGGTTTGCTGTTGGAACTGCAGGACCTTATCCTCGAAAAAGGGGGCGACTACTGGACCCGGGTTCGTCCCACCTCGGAAGTCTCCAAGTCATTAGAAGCGGTGCGTGGGAGAGTGCTGTCGCAAATCCGGCCTAGCACCGAACCCTCTTCGGCTGTCGATCAAGCCTTGAAGCCGGGCCTCTTCCTCGCGACCGAAGGGGGATCGCCCCCCGATCTCCGACGCGTTGAATCTCCGGAAAACAAAACGAAACGCGAAGGATCCTGGTACTGGATGGGAGCGATTCTCGCGACCGCAGCAGCGATCTTATTGATTGTCATGAATCCATTCCAGCAGCCGCAGGATCAAGGTGAATTCTTTGCGGCCGCGGAACTTCGATCCCCTGCGGAAACCGTCGATGCAACGCTCGCCCGGATCGCGGATCGGATCGAAAAGGATTGGAAAAAAAAGCCTGTCATAGACAACGCGAGTTTGCTCAACCGCTTGATCACCTTTCGCGATTCCTGCGATTACTTGATCGATGGACGTCTCGATGCCTCGCTTCAAGGTCTACCCGACGCGAAATTGACCGACTTGAAAGAACGCTGTAAAAAGTGGAAGGGGCAAGCGGAAACGATGATCGCGGACCTTCAAAGCGAATCGCCTCCTGAGAACTTGAAAGAGAAAGCGGATGAACTGATGGGGCGACTCAAAAAGATTCTTCGCAACCCTGACGAGCTTGGTAAACCAAAACCCGTTTAAGCCATCGACGCCCAATCATGCGCTGCCTCCCTCCATCCGTCTGCTCCTAGGGTTCCTGTTCGCACATGCCCTGATCGATGCCGGGTTCCCTCCTGAATGCAGTGCGCAGGAACGACCATAAGTTGGTCGCAAGCATTGAAGCTATTCAACCACAGTTCAAATCACCATATTCATTCCACGGAATATGCGACGAGCGATTTGCCGGATTCTTGCCTTTATTGCTCTTGCAAACGGTTCTTTTGTGCTTGGTCGAGAGCCTGAGTCTGGGCAGACATGCAATATCGGCGATCCGGCGGACTTCAGGCACTGGTTGGAGAATATGGTTGGGTACCATGGCTATTCGCGAGAGGAAATACTAGAGGTTACGGGCCTGCGATCGGGTGAACTCGAGAATGCGTTGAAACGTTATCGTATTTCTCCGAGCACACGGCCCTTGGCAAGTACTTCATGTCTAATTCCCACGGTTCACAGCGACGCACACTTTTTTGTTCATGAAATTTGTCTCAGCCAGAGGGGAGTTTGGATTCCCTGAAGACTAAGATTGTCTATCAACACCGAAGGCCCATCTCCGAGACTACTCAGAGCTGGGCCTTTCGAGTGCAGGCATTGTTTCAGGGGTGAGTTGCTCAGTTTCCGGAGAGCAGTTCCGTCGGAGCTTTTTGGATGAAAGCATCGTCTGGAACCACCTGAACATCCGGTGTCGGTGCGACGATCACATCTACTTTGCGCTTGAGAACTCCCTCTTGCGTGGCGATCACCAGCTTGCCAGCGGTATCCTTGATCACACCAGCATTCGGCAAGCGAATGATGACGTAGTTAGGATCCCACTCAACCACTTCGCACTCCATTGTTAGGGAGTTGACGATCAGGAAGACCCGTCCAGGTACTTGACCCAGAAAATTCGCTTTCAATCGCAGCACAGCACCTTGGGGGATCTTGATTGCCTTCGGGGTAATGATCTCGGACGCCGGGAGAGCGACCGGGGCGATGACCACCGCCGAGGTAGCTTGTGAGGCGACGACGGTCTGGGAATGAACCACTGGCTGAACGACGGTGACCGGTTGACAAACATGCTGGGTAGTTCGGTACCTGTCGCATGCTTCCGTCGTATTGGATTGACCCGCTACCAAGGAAGTGGCAACCAACGATGCGATGACCAAAAATGTTTTTCTCATGACTTTCGTCCCTTTGAGCAATGCCAGAAATTCGATGTTTCACAAGCTTTGTCTCGTTCTGGCTGTCGAGCAAGTTTGCGTTGACAACCTTAAAATGCGGCCCCAACTCAAATCTCCCCGCTCATGCGGTTTTTTTGAAAAAACCGTCAGAACACGGCTGACCGATTCGAATCCCCACAGGAGACGGGGAATTCGCCAAGAAATACAGAGGTATCTGCAGGGTAATTCGCTCAGGAAACACGAATATCCGGAGCGAGTCGTCCAGCCGAATCTAGAAACGATACCTGACACGTACCTGCCACCCTCTTGATTTCAAATACCGAAGGCCCACCTCCGAGAATCCTCAGAGCTGGGCCTTTCGATTGGAAGAGATTGTCTGTTTTTCTCAGGTGATTAGATACCCATGATCAATTCGGTCGGAGGCTTGGCGATGAATTCCTCGTTCGGGACCACTTGGACATCCGGCGTCGGTGCGACGATCACATCCACTTTCCGCTTGAGAACCCCTTCCTGCGTTGTGATCAAGAGCTTGCCTGAGGTATCCCTGATCACGCCAGCATTGGGCAGGCGAATCATGACATAACTCGGATCCCACTCGATCACTTCGCACTCAAACGTCAGGGTGTTCGCGACCAGGAAAACGCGCCCGGGTACTTGTCCCAGAAAATTCGCCTTCAATCGCAATACGGCCCCTTGCGGGATCTTGATTGCCTTCGGGGTAATAATCGCGGTCGATGGCAAAGACACTGGGTTGATGACAACCGTCGACGCGAGATGTGAGGTGACAATGGTTTCAGAATGGACAACGGGCTGAACCACCGTCACAGGCTGGCCAATGTGCTGGACTCTTCGACATCCGTCGCACGCTTCAGCGGTTCCGGATGGAACAGCTACAAAAGAAGTTGCGACTAACGATGCAACTAACAAAAATTTCTTTTTCATGACTTTCGTCCCCTGAGTTACGCCAGAATTGTGAGTATTCACAAGCTGAGCATCGTTCTGGCTGTCGAGCTGGCTTGCGTTGACAACCTTGAAATGCGCAGCCCCGATAATTCTCCCAATACATCTCCGTTTTTTCGGAAAAGCTGGAAAAAACCGTACGACGGGTGCGGGCTACAAAACAAAGTGAGGGCGCATACAGCACACCGTTTGCCCCGCTGACGAAGGAAAGCGTCTCGAAAAACTATGAACAACTCGATGCACCGAAGTGACCAAGGTTCGCATTCGTTCCTTACTCGGAAGGATGGGATTCGGAGCGAAGGGCTACCAGTTTTTTCAACAAAATCGTCTCGATGTTTCGAACATAAGTCAGATCTAGCTCACTTTGCGAGGCGAGTGAGGTTGGGTGTCGCGTTGCTGTAGCAGCGACGATTGCGGGCAAATCACACTTGCGGAGAATCCCTGTGAGAACAAATCCATCTCGGTAACTCGCGGGTAATTTCCCGAGATGCAATCTTGACAAGGAAACCGGGCTAAGCAATGCGGCGTGGAGGGCAATCATGCTCGAATCGCTGTCGGCTTCCATCTCCATTGCCGTGTTCGGGAATTGCTCCTTCAATAACTCGAGCGATCTCAGCAGGCCAGCGATCTGCCTCGCTTCGAGGGACCAACCGCAGAGCAAGTATGAACGCTTCCAATGCAAGATCTCCTTCTCATCTAAGTGCCCGTTCCAGGACCATGGCCCTCGCCCTTCCGGGAAAACCCATACCACTTCGGCTTCAGGATCGGAGACCTCGAGACTCGATCGCCACTTGGTTTCTTCCACTGCCGTAAGCGTCTGTCTAGGTTCGTGGAGCAATTCGTTGAGTAGTTCCCACTTAGTGTGGTCGGCAGGAATGATGACGATGCGATTCGGTTTGCTGATCGTTTGCTTCTTGAAGTGCACCATTCGCACAAGCGATGCGGGTGGCACGTCGACATCGTAGCACGCGATGACCCAATCCAGTATGGAGGATTCGCTCACTAATTTGCGTGTCGGCTGAACAGCGGGACGTACTTGCTCGAGGCTACCGAGCGGGATGCGGCCATGAACGGTGCCGGAGATCTCATCTGTCCATTCGCGACACATCGCATCCCATTCCGAGGCATCCTTGGGAAGGTGCTGTGGTGCTTGCGGTACAAACCAATCCTGTACATCGGTCACACGCTCGTCGTTTGGTAGTGAATCGAAGACTCTTAATCGAGCTCGCTCAAACAATGGTTCCGCTGGTTTTGTAATCACTCGTCGCTTGCCGCGAAGGAAATGATCGAACCAAACAAAACATCCGAGTTGCAGTTCCTGAGTGTCATCGTGACCGCCGGTGGTCCATTGAATTCCGAGTTGCTCTTTGTAACCGTGGTGGTACACATGCCGCACTTGATGATGCACGCGCTGGACGCCATCGAGCGGAAAGATCGGATCCTTGTCGGTATTTGCGATCAGTAATGGTCTTGGAAAGACCATCGCGGCAAGCATGGAGTAATCCCAGCCATAGCGATTGACCATGAACATGCAATCGCAATGACCGCGGACACATTGACCGATCACATGATCTCGCAGATCCGTAACACCAGCGACAGGAACCGCCGCTGAGATGCGCGGGTCGATTGCTGCCGCGAACCAACTGTAGGCTCCGCCTCCACTGCGACCGGTGATTCCGATCTTACTCGCATCTACCTCGGGGCGAGCGACGAGGTAGTCGATCGCTCGCACGGCATTCCAGGCTTCTACACCTGCGGGGGTATACCCTCGAGCAGGCCAATCCCAGCGGTTGAAACGATATAGCCCATGATGGATACCTTCGATCTCACCCAATTGGATCGTGTCGATCGCCATGCAGACATAACCATGCCTTGCAAACCAAGCGGGATGATGTTGATAGTGCGTTTTATTTCCCAGGCTAACTCCATTCTCATTCACCCGTCCATGCCCGCATACATACAAGACTGCAGGGATGCGTCCTTCCACGCTCTTGGGCCTATAGAGGTTTGTAGTCACGTACAGACCTGGAAGTGACTGAAAGTGAAGTTTCTCGACGACGATATCCTCGAATTCCAAGGTTTCGGTGATCTTGGATTGCAGATCGGGACTGCGATTCTCAAGGGGAGGTAGCCCGAGCATTTCGACGAGTTGTTCGCGCAGGCGCGATTGATCTTCACTCCAACTCTGCGCATCGCGATAGCCGGAGAGATCGTTGGCTCGTTCGATCTCCGCCACACGGGCAGCGAGAGTTGTTCGCGTTAGTGTTGGTCCGTCCTCGGCATAGATTGCTCGGACCGAAAACATCAAGAAGATCCAATTAAGAATCGTGAACTGATTCCTCATCAGGGTTACTCCATAAAGAAGTGCATAGCGAGCGGGACTGCGGTGCCTTGGTTGCAGTATTCAAAGAGCCTAGCCGAAAACCGGGGCTAACGCCGAGGCGGACGCCACTCTTATTTCTTGGCCTTCAGTCCTGAAACGGCCTGCTTGAGTGAAGCTTCGGCAGCCGGATTCGGTTGAAGCGGTTGCGATTGGATGCCAGGCAATAACTCATCCCATACGATGCTGAGTTGGTCTTGCAGTTTGGTGTTGTTGGCGGTCATCACAACTACGACGTCGAGATCGGGCATGACGACGCAGAATTGACCATCTTTGCCATCGCCGCGAAAAACGTTGTGGCGACATCGCCAAAACTGAAATCCGTAACCTTGATTCCAGTCGCTGTCCGGGTTGGTTCCGTTGGAGACTTGTTTGGAAGTCGCCAAATCGACCCAGTCCTCCGGTATCAGTTGCCTTCCGTACCACTTTCCTTTTTGAAGAAGGAGTTGGCCGAATTTAGCGATCTCCTCAGTCTTGAGGAACAAGCCGTAGCCTCCGAGCGTGATTCCTTGAGGGTTGGCGTCCCACTTGGGCGCCTCGATCCCGAGAGGATCAAACAATCGCGGCTTCAAATACTCCAGGGTCGTCTGACCCGTGATTCGTTGGACGATTGCCGACTGCATGAATGTTGCAGGCGTGTTGTAGACAAATCGCGAACCGGGTTCGTAGCGAACAGGATGCGCGAGGAATTCGCGGATCCAATCGGACTTGTCTCGCACCTTGGGCTCATTCTCGTGACCCGTCGACATCGTCAGCAGATCGCGAACCCGCATTGCCTGAAGCTCTTTCGAAGGGTTATCCGGCATAGATTCCGGAAAGAATTTCGCAACCGGATCGTCGATATCCAGCAGTCCTTCGGATACCGCGAAACCGATCGCCGTGGAGGTGAAGCTCTTGCTCAAGCTCCATAGTACGTGGGGCTTATCTGCCGACTCGGGAGCCCACCAAGCTTCAGCCACCACCTTGCCATGTCGTAGCATCATAAAGCTATGCATGGAGTCGATGCGTTGGTCTGCGGTTTGAATAAAGCGCAGGATGTGTTCTGAAGATACGCCTTGCGACTCAGGGGAACTGCGAGGTAGGCTCGCGCTCTGCGCCCAAGCATCGTGTGCACTGATCAGGCCGATCGCGCAGATAGCCGAGCACAGGATCAGGATTCCGGGCAATGGTTTGTGGATTCCACGAATGGAGATAGTCATAGGCAGAGGACTCGTTTTGCACATCTAGAGACGAAAAAGGGGTGCTCGTGAAAGGCCCCCGCACAAGAGTACGACGCTTATGGCTGCTCCACTTAAGTCCTGACCAGATTCACGCTTCCCCCTCGCGAGAGCCCTTCTCGAGCACCCCATGATTTTCAAGTATACGCCACGCAGTGTGTCTGGAAAGGGCAAAGTCTCAACCGGGGCTATTTCGACGTAATTCGATCCATTTCACCACCATCGGCCAAAGGGATGGGAAGGATTGCAGGACCGATGGTGTAGTCGTCGGAATCTCATGGCTTCGTTGCAGTTCCTCGATCGCCAGGGCCGTTCGACGGTCGAACAGCTGATCGATCGGGAACTTTTCGCGATTTTCGATGGCATAAATCAAATCCGAAAGGATCGCATCGGGAGTACGGCCGCGGATCAAGGCACATTCCCCGAGTCGGTAACCGTGTCGAACCAATCGCAAGGTCCATTGCCAATCGTTCAGCAACGTGCGCTGTGTCGATATGTTGGCCGCATCACCGATCGCTACGGTTGGTAGTTCGCCCTCGGAGCGAACGGAATCGTCGACTGCAGAAGTGGGCGTTGATTTCGCGACCGATGGTTTCGTCGGGGTTGGTTTCTTTAGCGCTGCATCCGTATTCGCTGAGCTCGCAAGCGATATGTCATTAGATTTTGTTGCGTCAGCAGTTACCTGGGGAATCGCTGCCGAGGGTGTTTCAAGACATGCCGGGGATGATGCTGCCGGTGATGATTGCAATTTTTCTGTTGCCGATAAGTCAGATGTCTCGGACGAATCGGATGACTCGGATGCCGTTGCGGCAGCGGTCGCCATCGCAGCGATGACGAAGTCGAGCAACTCTTTCGGTATGTGCGAGGCGGCCGCGCAGCATTGGGTTCCTCGTTCGGTGATGGCAACTGTTTGTTTGCCCAATCGCATTTCGGCCTGATGAACCACTTGTTGGTTGAGCATAACGTCCATCAGTCCGCTGGCATGGGATTTTTTCCAATGCTGGAGTAGTCCGAACTCAGCTAGGCGTTGCAGACGTAAACCGCTGACTCCCTTACTGGCAGTTCCCGATAGAAACTGCGTCAGAATCGTTTTGCTCAGATAACCGTG
>CAYXFO010000151.1:0-9635 GCA_964464255.1 uncultured Pirellula sp. | reverse complement strand
GACAAGGACTTACGAAAAAGAGAAGAGTTCAAATTTGAAATCATTTTGGGGTTGTACGCAGCCAGACGGGCGGAGGTTCGACAACCCGGGAATGACTCAATCGGATGCTCAACATCCAGGTGTTTGACGGCTGACGTTCGTTGGATCGCAGTCCGCAGCCTAACGGCAGCGTGATGCTCGAGCATGCGCTATCGCAGTTCAATCGCCTGGACGGCCCCAAGTTGTCCAGCCCCATTGACACCCCGGATTGCTACGGCCCGCGGCCGCCCCCCCTGCTCAGGCGCAAACCTCAGCGCCGACTCGGTGACGGAGACCACCTGAGGTACCCAGTTCTTCTCGTACAGGAAATGCACAAGCCAACGCCGCACAGACTGGCGCTGCGGAGATTCCCATGTCACTGAAATTCCGCCATCGCCGTCTTTTACTGTACGTACCACCGGCGCATCCAAGATCGGGCAATCAATCCAAGGGGATTCAGGAACCAATGCAAGCTCGGAATATGCGTTCCCGGCCAAGCGATCGCTGATCCCCTCGCGGTTCTCCATCAGCGCCTTCATGCTGAAATGCACCGAGCCATGACTGCCCGGCGTGTGATGGGTCAAAAAGACTTGGCTTTCGATCTGCTCAGGGGAATAAGGGCGATTCTTGTCCCCGATCCTGCTTGTAAAAAGCCCGGGAGCCAAATGTCGATTCTTGGTGTTCTCGTTGCTCCACCACGCCAAGAGCGCGGGAAAGCTCTGCTTCTTGGCGGTAATCGACCAGTACAATTGCGGAGTGTAGTAATCGCACCATCCTTCGTTCAGCCAGAGCTTCGCATCCGCATAGAGCTTGTCATACTGCGAGAAACCGGCAACGCTCTCCGGATAACCAGGCTTCCAAATGCCAAACGGACTGATCCCGAATTTGACATGAGGCTTCGACTCTTTGATCTCGCTATACAACCTCCGGATAAACTGGTTCATCGCGTCTCTCCGCCAATCGTCTCGCGCGAGCTTCCCCCCCGATGCCACGTACGAATCCCATGCAGGATCGTCAGGAAACGGAATGTCATCCACCGGATACGGATAAAAGTAATCGTCGATGTGTATGCCGTCGACATCGTAACGATTCACCACATCCATGAAGACTCGCAACGAATGCTCTCGGGCTTCTGCCTCACCCGGATCCAGCCACAAATAACTGGTTTTGTCATTGCCATAGCGTTTCACTAGGTTGGGATGAGTTCGGCTGATGTGCCCATCGCTTTCCGGATAGGTCTGCCCCGTGTTCTTCGCTCGAAACGGATTGAACCACGCATGCAGTTCCATGCCGCGACGATGAGTCTCCTCAATCCAGAACTGGAGCGGATCGTAATAGGGATCGGGTAGGAGCCCCTGCTGGCCCGTTAGGAAATAGCTCCAAGGCTCGATCGCACTCTCGTAAAGGGCATCACAACTGGTTCGAACTTGTAAGACGACAACGTTCATCCTCAACTCTGCGACCTTATCCAAGATCCGAATCGCTTCCTCTTTTTGATCCGCAGTCGCAAGCCCGGGCTTGCTCGGCCAGTCAATATTCGCAACCGTGGCAACCCAAACGCCTCGGTACTCGCGAGCAACCCTAGGCAAATCGGGGAGGTCATCGACGTTCCCTTGCCCGAAAGCCCCTCTCTGACTCACGCAGAAGGTGAATGTCGCGATCAAAACAAACATGCATTTTGGGGGGATCACGTTGAGTCTCACCGAATCGAGGGGAATATGCGAGAAATCGCTAACGTAACAGAACACGATGCAATTGCCAGTCCGATGCAATTGCCAGTCCGAGCGATCCAGCCATCCGATCTGACCATTCGTCGCTTAGACCTCTTTCTGATCCCCTACAATAATCGCGAATCAAAAGGGCCAACGCTGTTACAGCCCACTTTAGGGAATCCCACCGAAACGAGACGTATGGCAACCAAACCGCAAATTCCCAATGCCTCTTCGTTCACATGGCTGCGCTGGGATACTGTCTCGGTCCTTTTCCTCGTTGGGTTAGGCATCATTCATATTCCGATCCAAATGGCGTCCGATCTTTCCTGGGACGCACCCACGTCATTTCGGAAACCCATCCTTTTCGGGATCTCCACCGGATTGACCCTTGGATCTCTCTTGCTGCTGCTCAATGATCTGCGTCCCAAACCATGGGATAGATACCTTCGCTCGTGGCTGTGCGTTTCGCTGGT
The DNA here is from genome assembly GCA_964464255.1 of uncultured Pirellula sp. Classification (GTDB taxonomy): domain Bacteria; phylum Planctomycetota; class Planctomycetia; order Pirellulales; family Pirellulaceae; genus JBKCUI01. The sequence goes on along the minus strand of CAYXFO010000151.1, from coordinate 7,432 downwards.
TGCAGAGGTTCTGCTGATCACCGTTCAAGCTTGGCGAAGAGTTCCAAGCCACTTCAATCGAGCGACTGTTGTGGATACGGTGATCGAAGTCTCGATGCTCGCCTTCATTCTTTTCGCAGTGGTTTGGATCTTCGTTTTGACGTTGCGATCGATGCAACAGAACGCCTTCGGTGCCGTAAGTCCCGCTCGTGCGCTCGCGCAGCAAGCCGGAATGGTCTTTCTGACCCTTTCCTGTTTCCTCGGGATCGGCATCACCGTCATCGGCAACTATCAATTGCTAAACGGTGGTTCGACAGAAACGCTTGGCGGAAAAGGGGTATTGAAATTTCCACATGGTGCCGTACTGCATGCGATACAAACGCTCGTCGCATGGTCTTGGCTATGCGATCGGTTTCATGCAGCGCACGGAAAAATGTCGGTTGCCCTTTTGAGTGGTGCGCACGTTGCCTTTGTGATGTACGCAGTGCGACAGACATGGATGGGGCGAAGCAGGTGGGATGGTGATGGAACTGCATGGGGATTGCTAGGTGCGGCATCGCTTCTTGCCATGCTTGCCGTCGCCATCGCTCTGAAAAGGACACGTTGATGAACGCCCCGCCCCGTTTCCGCGATCTGCTCGAATGCACCCCCCGAGGACTCTACTGCCCGGCTGGCGATTTCTACATCGATCCCTGGCACGCCGTCGATCGCGCCGTCATTACGCATGCCCACTCAGATCATGCTCGCTGGGGAAGCCAGTCCTACCTGGCGACCGATTCCTGTCGAGCTTTGCTCCACCTAAGACTCGGATCAAACATCCAGCTCGAAACGCTGGCGTATGGACAATCGACAAGGATCGGATCGGCACGAGTCTCGCTCCACCCCGCTGGACACGTGTTGGGTTCTTCGCAAGTGCGCATCGAGGTAGATGGAGCAGTTGCTGTCGTCTCGGGAGATTACAAACGACAGGCCGATCCCACTTGCGAATCGTGGGAACCGGTCCCATGTCACCTGTATGTCACCGAGTCGACGTTTGGCTTGCCGGTCTTTCGTTGGCAAGAAACCAACCATGTGATCGGCGACGTGGTGCAATGGTGGTCGAAGAATCGTGCGGAGAAACGAACCAGTGTCCTGTTGGCCTATGCTGTTGGCAAGTCGCAACGCTTGATTGCAGAGATCCTCAACGTCGCAGGAAAACAAGCGGCCGCGGACATGTATGTACACGGCGCACTCCTCGGTCCAAACAATGCGTATCGAACCTCGGGTGTTGACTTGCCCGATCTGCCGTCCGCTGCAGCGTTGCCACGCGATCACGATTGGAGCGGAGCACTGATCTTCGCTCCACCATCGGCACAGAACTCGCCTTGGCTCGACCGATTTAGAGACGCCTCGATCGCGATGGCATCCGGCTGGATGGCTATCCGCGGTACACGTCGTCGTCGCGCCATGGATCGTGGATTCGTATTGTCCGACCACGCTGACTGGAACGATTTAAAATGCTCTATCGAGGAATGCAACCCCGAGGAGTTATGGGTGACGCACGGGTTCGCCAAAACGCTCGCCCGATACCAAACCGAGTTGGGACGCCCGTCCACAGCAATCGACACCCAATTTGCCGGCGATGACGAGGAAACGAAAGTATGAACGATTTCGTCGAATTGTTCCGGGGACTCGATGAGACTACCAGCACCAACGCCAAACTCGCTGCCTTAGTTCACTATTTCCAACAAGCACCTCATGAAGATATCGCTCACGCGATCTATTTTTTGTCGGGAAACAAACTCACACCCACGGTACCGACCCGTGTCCTGCGCACCGCCGCCATGAAAGCATCCGGTATTCCCGAATGGCTTTTTGAGGAAACCTACGAGTGGGTCGGCGACCTTGCAGAAACCACCGCTGCCATCGTCGATGGAAAAGGCGTTCCGGTTACCTCTACCTTGTCCGATTGGATCGAAAGGACGCTCCAACCGATTGCCCGCTCCAGCGGAGATCAACAGGTCGATATGTTGATGGAAGCATGGTCATGCATGACTTCGGTGCAGCGATTTGTTATGAACAAGCTGATCACGGGCAGCTTTCGCGTGGGGGTCAGCCAAAAACTGCTAACACGCGGCATCAGTCAATGGTCGAAGATCCCCAATGAGACCATCGCACACCGCATGATGGGTCGATGGGAACCCAGCCTCGCCTCGATGGACCGTCTTCTCAACGCTGACGCGCGGGATTCGGATATCAGTCGCCCCTATCCATTCTGTTTAGCCCATCCCATCGCTGGAGATGTCATGAGTTTGGGGGCTCCGAGCGACTATCTCGCAGAGTGGAAATGGGACGGTATCCGAGCTCAATTGGTTCGTAGAAACAATACGACCTATCTCTGGTCGCGCGGCGAGGAATCGCTGCAAGGGCGGTTTCCCGAAATAGAAACTGCGAGTGACCGATTGGCTAACGGCACGGTGCTCGACGGAGTGATTCTTGCCTGGACCAAAGACCGACCTATGACCTTCGCAGATTTGCAAAAACGGATCCAGCGGAAACGGGTGGGGCCGAAACTGATTCGCGACTGTCCGGTCGTATTCATTGCGTACGATCTTCTAGAAAGCAACGGCGAAGATCTACGCTCGCAGCCGCTGGCCGAGCGACGAAGATTGCTCGATTCCACGATGCAAGCCAGTATCGGATGTCGTGATGATGCGAGTGCTGGGACGCTTCGCGTTTCTCCTTCTGTTCCCGCAGATTCCTGGGATGAACTCAGAGTCATACGATCGCAAGCTAGAGAACGAGGATCGGAAGGTTTGATGCTCAAACGACTCGATAGCCCTTACGGCGTCGGACGCGTTACCGGGTTGTGGTGGAAATGGAAGCTTGATCCCTATTCGGTCGACGCGGTGATGCTCTATGCGCAACGAGGTCACGGCAGACGTGCCACACTCTTTACGGACTACACGTTCGGCGTGTGGCACGAAGGAATTTTGGTTCCGTTCGCGAAGGCATACTCGGGTCTCACCGAGGACGAAATCCGGGTTGTTGATCGATGGATTCGCGAGAACACTATCGATAAATTCGGCCCGGTTCATGCCGTACGCCCCGAAATGGTGATGGAAATTGCCTTCGAGAACGTGCAACCGTCGACACGGCACAAAAGCGGAATCGCTGTCAGATTCCCGAGAATCTCTCGCATCCGCTCCGATAAGACGGCGGATCAAGCGGACACGCTCGATGTGCTACGGAACTGGATAGCAACTGCTCCCGAGTCTATCACCAATCGCCACGCGGAATAAAATGAGGTTCCCTTCAAGGGGCTAACGTCACTCCCTTTTCCCTCTCGCTTCATTGTCGGTTGTCAGTCATGGCTACTATGTGTCCATCCAACGTCTGTAAGTCGCGAACCCCCATTCGCACCTTGTGGTTGCCTTTCATCGCTGCATATCTTTTTGTGGTATCCGCCTCGCTCAGTTGGCTTAGTGCTCAGGAACAAACCGATTCCACTACGCCACCCGAATTTGCCAAAGTCGATCCTCCCTCGTGGTGGACAGGTTCGACTCTGTCTCCGATACGATTGCTGATTCAAGGGAAGGGGCTTTACAAGGGTACGATTCTCGAGACCCCGACCGAGCATCTGAAAGCCTACAACTTTCGCTCCAGCGATAACGGACACTACTTGCTTGCGGATCTAGAGATTCATCCGGATTGCACACCCGGCACCTATCAACTTGAAATAGAGGCCCGAAGTGGCGTGCGTGTTTCATTTCCGTTCACAGTCACGGCAAAGGGTACGCACCGTCCCCGAGGTTACTCGTCTGAGGATTTCATCTACTTCGTAATGCCGGATCGTTTTTGCGATGGCGACACACAGAATAATGCACCCGCGAAATCGGCTGAAACATTCGATCGCAAAAAACCGCGTCATTATCACGGAGGGGACCTCAAAGGGCTCACCAGCAAACTCCCCTACATCGAGAGTCTTGGAATGACCTCGATTTGGACGACTCCCATCTATGACAACAACGATCGCCTCGATCAAAAAGAGGCGTACCCCAATAACGAAGGGGTCAAGGAACCGACGACCGGCTATCACGGATACGGTGCGATCGATATGTATGCTGTGGATGAACACCTCGGCACGCTCGAAGATCTCAAAGCATTTGTTCAGGCGGCACATCAGCGGGACTTGACCGTCATCCAGGATCAAGTCGCCAATCACACCGGTCCCTACCATGTATGGGCGAACGATCCGCCAACACCGACCTGGTGGAACGGAACCGTAGAGAAACACACCTCGAACAACTGGCAAAAGTGGACGGCGATGAGTCCGCGAAGTACGGCTGATGTTCGAGCCCTCAATCTCGATGGCTGGTTCATCGATATCCTTCCCGACTTCAATCAGAACGACCCCGAAGTCGCCAAGTACCTGATTCAAAACTCTTTGTGGTGGATCGCTACCGCGGAATTCGACGCTGTCCGCATGGACACTCTTCCGCATGTACCGCGATCCTATTGGAGCCAATGGACGACAGCTCTGAAGAAAGAGTTTCCCGACATCGTGATTTTGGGAGAGCTATTCGATTCCGATCCGGTCCTTCTGTCCTACTACCAGGGAGGGCGAACAGGCCACGACGGCATTGATACGCAGATCGATCACTTGTTTGATTTCGGCCTTTTCAGTCCGATCCGCAACGCGTTCGGGCGAGGTAAGAGCATTCGCGAGGTGCATCAAATGTTCGGTCGCGATTGGCTCTACCCCGATCCGAATCGTTTGACCACTTTCCTGGGCGTCCACGACATGCAACGCTTCATGAACGAAGAGGGGGCAACGATCCCGGGCTTGAAACTGGCCCTCACCTTGATTGCCACCAGTCGTGGAACTCCGCTTTTGTATTACGGTGACGAGATCGCGATGAAGGGGGGGCCCGATCCCGATAATCGACGCGATTTCCCCGGTGGTTTTCCCGGAGATGCACGAGACGCTTTCGATCCCTCTGCACGAACGCCAACGGAAAACGAAGTTTGGAACCACGTTGCCAAACTCGGTGCACTCCGAAAGGAATGCACATCCCTTCGACAAGGGAGATCCATCGATTTGCTCGATGCCGAGCAGCAGTACGCTTATGCGCGGAAACTCGACAAAGAGTGCGTCCTCGTAGTGATGAACAATGACACTAGCCCCGCACAGGTTTCTTTTTCCGTTAAGGAACTCGACGTGGATCCCGTGGGTCGAGGCTGGTCGATTCAATGCGATGACCTTTTGGGTGGCGTGCAGCCCCTGGTGGTCGAACAAGGTATCGCGAGTGTCAACTTGCCGCCGCGCACCTGTGCGATTTATCGCATGCCCGAGAAATAGCTCCTGACCCTAGCGCATTCGCTGAAACATACGCAAGGCGTTTTCAGTCGTGGCGTCTGCCAAGTCCTCGAGTCGCATGCCTCGCGCATTGGCCACCGCACTCGCAGTATGGACAACCAGCGCGGGTTCATTTGGGCGAGTAGCCCGCACCGGCTCGGGACTGAGATACGGTGCATCGGTCTCGATGAGGATTCGATCCATTGGCAACTTGCTCGCGACCTCGCGAAGCATACCGTTCTTCTTGTAGGACACGATCCCAGAAAAGCTGATGTAGAGTCCCATGTCGATGCAGGACTTCGCCATCTCGAGAGAACCGGTAAACGAATGCATGATTCCCCGCAATTCGCCTTTTGAATACTCGTCTTGCAATGTTTGCATCATCGCCTCATCGCAATCACGCGAATGAATGATGACCGGCAAACCGGTGTCGCGACTGGCAACAAAATGGCGAGCAAAGTTCGCCTTCTGAATATCGAAGGGGCAATCATCCCAGTACTGATCCAATCCCGTCTCACCCAACGCCACGATTCGCTCATCATCGAGCAATTGAAGAATGGACTCCCAGTCTCCCGGCATTTCTTGGTGCGCGTAATTCGGATGAATGCCCGCCGAGAAGAAAACATGCGGTGAGGTACCGGAAATTTTAGGGCGGAGTTGATCCAGACTGTTGCGACTCGTTCCGGCATCCACCGCAACGCAAACGATGCGATCCACGTGTGAGGCTTTGGCTCGGTGCAGCACGTCGGCCAGCATGGGGCCCAATGCATCATCGTTGAGATGGCAATGCGTATCAGTCCAGGATAGATGATGCGACACGGTGAAAGAATCTCGTGGAACTACTGGACGCTGAAAAAGAAACGCGTGAGGTGATAGAAGACCGGCGCGGAGAAGCAGATCGAATCGATTCGATCCAGCACTCCAGCGTGCCCCATCACCAAGGTTCCGTAATCGTGGACCCCTCGGTCCCGCTTGATCGCGCTCATCGTGATACCCCCTGCAAAACCGAGGATCGATACGACGATTGCCATGAATGCCGACTCCCAAGGAGTGAAGGGGGTCACCCAGTATAAAAGGGCACCGAAGATCCCCGTCGATAGCGAGCCACCCAGAACGCCGTCCCATGTGCGAGTGCTGCTGATCTCCCTCGCGATCACTCGCTTGCTGCGGATACGTCCCCATGTCCATTGCAAGACATCCGACAACTGCGAGATGAGAATGAAAAAGAAAAGCAATCCTGTTCGCGAGCCATCCCAAACCGTACCGTCCGAACGACAAAGTTCCAAATCTAGAAGAGCAGGAGCGAACGACAAACAATAGACGCAGATGAGTAGACCCGATTGAATCTGCGCCGAGCGTTCGAGAAATCGTTTCGAGTCGCCCGCCACTGCGATCCGCGCGGGAATGAATAGCGAAGCATACACCGGAATCATCACGCTGTAGATCGAATAGAAATCGATCGTCTTATCCGGCCGATAGGTCAATCCCGATTGGGCGAGCCCGATCAACACATACTGCAGCGGTGTGAAAACGACCAAGCTCCAAAACAGTGCTCGGTGATCGCCGCGCCGTGTCGGCGCCATCGTAATAAACTCGCGGAACGCCCAGAACGATACCAAACCGAATAGCACGATCGTCCCGATGCGATGTAGGAACATGCCCGAGATCAATATCGCAAACATCAACCACCAAGCCCACAACCGCTGCACAAATCGTTGAACTAATGCGGGATTGATGTAGGGATTGGATTGCTTGGTCAGATGCCGCGCGATCAACGAAGCGCCCGCCAACACGCACAGAACCGCAAACGCCAGCACAATCGTCGGCAGATTCAAGCCCACCTTGCTTCCTGAGGAAACCAATTGCTCGATGTTCGGCACAGGAACGTCAGGCAAAGGAACGTCGGGTGATGGGCTTGCCGGTGTTCCGCTTTGTTGCGCATCGCTCCCGGAACTCGGGTCGCTTTGCCCGAGAAAAAAGACCTTTGCGGTACCGAGCCCGACCCAGGAAGTCAACACCTGGGCGAAATCGAAATTGGACACTAGCATCTTGTTACAATCCGGAACCTCAGCCAGAGCGGCAAACGATTTCGTCGCTCGATGAAGCGACACAGTC
>CAYXFO010000150.1:1238-9681 GCA_964464255.1 uncultured Pirellula sp. | reverse complement strand
CGAGTGCTCGATGGTGCGGTCGTCGTTTTCAGCGCTCGCGAAGGGGTCGAAGCCCAGAGCGAGACGGTTTGGCGACAAGCCAATAAATACGGCGTTCCGCGCATCGTGTTCATCAACAAACTCGATCGCGAGGGAGCGGATTTCTACCGCGTCCTCGATGAAATCGGTCCGCGACTCAACGCCGATCCGCTCCCCATTCAAATCCCGGTCGGCCAAGGGCCCAGCCACACCAGCGACCCGTTTCGAGGCATTATCGATCTGGTCGATATGAAACTACTCACCTTTAGCACCGAGGATGCAGGGCGCACGGTCGTAGTTTCTGATATCCCAGAGGAACTGCGTGGCGATGCCAACGATTGGCGCAATGTCATGCTCGAAAAGCTCTACACCTTCAGCAATGAAATGATGGAGTTGGCGATGGAGGAAAAGCCGATTCCAGCCGAGTTGATTCGAAAGACACTCCGCGAAGCATGCATCGCGCAGCAAATCCAACCTGTTCTATGCGGTTCGGCTCTTCATGGCGTGGGAGTGCAACCACTGCTCGACGGAGTGAGCCACTACCTTCCGTGCCCACTCGATCGGCCTCCCGTTCAGGGATGTGATCCCAAGAAGCGGGATAAATCACTTTTGCGCAAGCCCGATCCAAAGGAACCCTTTTGTGGTCTGGTGTTCAAGATTCTCCCCGCCAAGACCGGCGACATGTTTTGGATCCGCGTTTACTCGGGCCGCCTGGAATCCAACTCCCGCGTTTACAATCCCAATCGCGACAAGAAGGAAAACGTTGCCCAGCTTTGGCAGATCCATGCCACCAAGCGAGAGAAACAAGGGCAGATCGACGCTCTGGAATGCGGTGATATCGCCTGTGCGATCGGACCTCGCGATTCGATCACCGGGGATACGTTGTGCGATACGCGGGACATGATTGAGCTCCCTTCGATCCAATTCGCGCAATCGGTCATCTCGATGGCTATCGAACCGGAAAACACCACCGATCGAAAGAAGTTGGCGGAAGTCCTCGATATGCTCAAACGCCAGGATCCCACTTTCCACGCGACCGATAGCAGCGAATCGGGCCAGACGATTATTTCGGGGATGGGGGAACTCCACCTCGAAGTCATCAAGAATCGGTTGGTTCGCGACTTCCATATGAATGTCAAGTTCTACAAACCGCGGGTCAGTTACCGCGAGACGATCGCATCGGCTGCTGAAGTGGTCGGTCAATGCAATCGTCAAGTCGGTTCTCAGCATCTGTTCGCGCGATTGAGTGTCCGGTTCGAACCTCTCGACGATCTATCCGCAAAAGTGATCGTGCTCGATCGAACCCCACCCGAGAAAATGCTTCCGGAGAATCTTCGGCAAGCGGCATTGGAAGAGCTTCGCAATCGCGCCGAGGGAGGCGGGCTGATCGGCTCGTTCCCGTTGACCGGCATGCGGATCAGCATCCTCGGAGGAGAGATCGCCGAGATCGGTTCAGACGAAGTCGCGTTTCGAATCGCTGCCAATGACGCATTTGACTTAGGGTTGCGAGAAGGAGGTCCATCGCTGTTGGAGCCGGTCATGAAGATGGATATCACGACCCCGGCGGATTACCTCGGCGAGATTGTAGGGGATCTGCAGCAACGTCGCGGATTGATCGAGCGAACCGAAGCTCGCGGATCGATGACCAGCATCGCGGCTATTGCCCCGCTGAAGGAACTGTTCGGTTATTCGAGCGCCATTCGATCGCTGAGCCAAGGTCGCGCGGGATGCTCGATGGAACCCCATGGTTACCAAGTCGCATCGAAGGAAGATCTCGAGTCGTTCGCAATGTGAGAAGGCAAACGTGATGAAAGCCCAAAGCATACCCAAAGCATAAGGTGCGATTGCGTGTTCGTTGTTTTTGACGGGATCGATGGGGCTGGGAAATCGACGCAGATCGCGATGCTCCGAGATCATTTGATATCGCGAGGTTGCAGCGTGTGCAGCGCGAGGGATCCGGGAGCGACGAAGCTCGGAGATGCCATACGAGAGATTTTGCTCCATCGCGAAGATATTCCGCTGTCGATGACCAGCGAAATGCTTCTCTACATGGCTGCCCGTGCACAGCTCGTTGAGGAACAAATTCGACCCGCCCTAGCTCGAGGGGATGTCGTGTTGTGCGATCGCTTTCTGCTCGCCAATGTGGTTTATCAAGGCTGCGCAGGTGGCTTGGATGTCGAGACCCTTTGGCAGGTGGGAAAGATCGCGACCGGAGGGCTGTTGCCCGATGTTACGATCGTTCTGGATATGGATATCGAGAGGGCAGCCAGCCGCATGCAACGTGGCCTGGATCGCTTGGAAAAGCGCGGACAGGAATATTTCCAGCGAGTGCGAGCAGGTTTCCGAAGCCAGTTGCCTCGGTGCCCTGGGACAACCATGTTGGTCGATGCTGACCGCGAACCATCGGCAATCCACGACGAGATTCGCGCGACAATCGACCAGCTACTGTCTTAGCTAGGATCCGACTTTAGCTGGATGGCTAGGTCCCGAATTCTACCCGACGGCGGCCGAGTTGTTCCTGCAGACGCTGTACGATGCTGGTGTGCATTTGCGAAACGCGGCTCTCGCTCAGATCGAGCGTGGCGCCGATTTCTTTCATCGTCAATTCTTCGTAATAATAAAGAATGATGATCAGTCGTTCATTTCGGTTCAGCCCTTTGGTGACCAAACGCATCAGATCGCTTTTGCTGATGCGGCGCGTTGGATCTTCGCTACGCTTATCCTCGAGCACATCGATTTCTCGGACGTCTTTGTAGCTGTCGGTCTCGTACCACTTCTTGTTGAGGGATACCAATCCGACCGCAGAAGCATCGGCCTTCATCTTTTCGAGCTCATCAATCGATATACCCATGTACTGGGAGAGCTCGTGATTGGTCGGAGCGCGACCGTATTTGGTTTCGAGCAGCTTGGTTGCTTCGTTGAGTTTGCTCGCCTTGCTTCGCACTAAGCGAGGAACCCAGTCCATGGTTCGCAGCTCGTCGAGCATCGCACCGCGAATTCGAGGTACGCAGTACGTTTCAAACTTGACCCCACGATCCAGGTCGAACGCGTCGATCGCGTCCATCAGGCCAAAGATACCGGCGCTGATCAAATCGTCCAGTTCCACCCCCTCAGGGAGCTTGGAGCGGAGGCGTTCGCCATTGTAGCGAACCAGCGGTGTGTATCGTTCTATCAGGGTGTTCCGCAGTTCGACATTGTTTGGGTCTGCTTTGTACTGTTTCCAGACCTCTGTCATGTCGGTGTTTTGTACTGCAGTTGTCGCCATCCGAACCTCCGTGCTTGATTTGGCTTGTCTTCTTGAGATCGGGCCTAGCCACGAATCCCAAGACTCACGTCTTCGCCACCCGCGCATCCTGCTAATGGGGTTGGCTGTTCCAGGAAAGCGTCTTGCTTCGCCGGGACAGCGATGCCGGTGTGGTGGCGTCGAACGATCGGGACTCTACCGAGTTGTAGTTGTCGATTCCACATCAGTTGCAACAGTTTTCGGGATCTGACTTCACTCGCTTGTCCAGATTGCCTAATCCGGCTAGGCGGTGCCTGTTTTTCCCGTCGGTTGCGACTTGAACTGCTCGATTTGTCTACGGTACTGAGCCTCGATACTTTCGCGAACCACCGCATCCGCCATTTGACCGATGATCCAACCTGGGATGGCTGCAATCACCAGAGCGACAACGCAACGAACCAGAGTTGTTTCGGTATCGGTGCCATGCAAAAAACCCGAAGCGATTTGGGTCAACATGGCAATGCAACCGAGACAAGCTGCGAACGAGCGTCCCATCGCATTCCTCAAAGGTGTCAGGTAAGTATCCGCATTGCGAGCAAATGATCGTTGATCGCTTGAGGCGTCCGAAGACGGGCGATACAGCGACAATTCATCCGCAGAATGTTTATCGGCGTAGACTGTGATGACTCTACAGCCATTGCAAAAATATTTAACGTGGTTTTTGGCTTGTATAGGTTACTTTTTATCAGCTTTGCCGAGTTGACCGTGTTGGCCCCTCGCGGAGAACACAGGTATACTCGAGCCATTTGGCATTGTTGAATTCACACCATCGCATCGATTCGGATCTGCATCATGGCTAAATCGCATAACCCCGGTTTTGTTCAGCTGGTTGAGGACGCGCGATCGCGCATTCGCGAATGCTCGGTAGAAGATCTCCATCAGCGCATTACTGCTGGGCCAGCCCCGGTAGTGATCGATGTTCGCGAAGAGAGCGAGTTTGCCGCCGGTCATGTCCCCGGGGCGATTCATTTGAGCAAAGGAATCATCGAGCGAGATATCGAGGAGCGCTTTTCCGATCCGAACACCGAACTGTTCCTGATTTGCGGTGGTGGATATCGATCAGCCCTCGCCGCTGACAATCTGCGCAAGATGGGTTACCTGAACATTATCAGCGTCGACGGCGGATGGCGCGGATGGACAGGTGCGGGCTACGAAGTGGAAAAGCCAAGCTAGCGGAGCCCCATGAAAATCGAACGATCCGAATACGATGCGAGCCATTCATCCGATCATTCGCAGTCAACCGCATTAACCTGTCTCGTTCCGTGCAAGGTGAATCTGTTCCTCGAGGTCTTGGGAAAACGCCCTGACGGCTATCATGACCTTGACACGATCATGCTGGCGGTCGATTGGTGCGACGCGCTGAGTATTCGTGCCGCGAAGGATTCGCGGATTCACTTGAGCGTCCAGTTCGCACCCGATCCTTGGGAAGGTCAATCGCCGGCATGGGATATTCCGTCGGATGAACGAAACCTTGTCGTGCGAGCCTTGAATCGCCTGCGATCTGGACTGGAGCTGGGGACCGAGACTGGACTCGAAGTGGAACTGACAAAGAGAATTCCTGCACAAGCAGGACTGGGAGGCGGTAGCGCGGATGCCGCGGCCGCTTTGGTGCTAGGGAGTTTGGTTTGGACGGGTCGTTTGAACTGGTCCTTGATCTGCGAAATTGCCGCCAGCTTGGGTAGCGATTTGAACTTTTTCCTGGAAGGTTGGAGCGGGCAGCGATGGACAGCACGATGCGCGGGAAGAGGGGAACAGATTCAACCCGTTCCTAATGCCGCCGATCAGCACATCGTCATCGTCCATCCGCCGCAAGGATGCAGCACCGCCGAAATCTTTCGAAACCTAACTGACCAGCTCCCCCAATCAGCGGAATCTACCCAGACATCCCAGTCGACCACAAGAAATTCCGCCGAAATGCTTCGGGCTCTGGCCTCAGGGCAAAACGAACGCCTTGGCCCTCTGCTATATAATCGTCTGGATCGGGTGGCGCAACAGTGCAATCCCTGGATCGATCGAACGGCGAAGTGGTTTGATCGTTACAAACCTCTTGGCCACTGCCTGAGCGGCAGCGGATCGGCCCGTTTTTGCTTGTGTTCCAACCGCCAGGAAGCCGAGAAGATTGGGAGAGAGCTGGCTTTGTCGAAGGAATCCCGGGTTTTTGTGGCATCGTCATGGCATTCGCCTTCGATCCAAGAACAGTCCAAACAACTGGGATTTGACGAATAGGACAAGGCCTCAGCTCATCAAGGGAGTGTGTGGGTGGCCATGGAAATCACCGAAGTACGAATCAAGCTGATGGAGGATTCGGAGGATCGCTTGCGAGCCTTCTGCTCCGTCACCTTCGACCATTCCTTCGTCGTTCGCGACTTGAAGATCATCGAAGGGGCCAACGGTCCGTTCGTCGCCATGCCCAGCCGCAAGATGTCGGCTCGATGCGGACGATGCGGCAGCAAGAATCATCTTCGCAGCCATTACTGCAATCAATGCGGTTCTCGGCTCCGTGGACTCCAGGACTTGAAGGATGTCGAAGGGGGGCCCAACAAGCTCTATGCCGATATCGCTCATCCGATCAATCAAGCTTGCCGCGACACGATCCAGAATGCCGTAGTGCGCGAATACACGCTGGAACTCGAACGGGCCAAGCAACCAGGTTATGTCTCGCGATACGACGAGGAATACATCGACACCACCCCGCAATCATTGCCGCAATCGCCAACAATAGCTACTCAGCTGGATGCTGCTCCTGTGAGTCGACCACACTTCCTTGATACCAGACCAACAAAGATCGCGAGCCCAGCCAGCCCTCCAAAAGAAGCGAAGGGCTTTGGGGATGGGATCTTCGAGTAGATCTATCGCTTTTCGGCTTTCTTTTCCTTCATGCGATTGAAGTGAACGCGGGCGACGTCTCCCATGTAGCCGTCGACCTTCAGTTCCACACATTTCTCGATCCACTTCTTAGCTAGTTCTTCGTTGCCGATGGCATCGTAATAGAGACCGACATACAAGTAGCCATAGAAGCGATCATAGTCGGGGCCTCGACTGTTCTTTCGCGATGTCTCCGCCGCTTCAATCACCGCCTCGGGAGTTGTCTTGCCTTGGATCAGCTCTTGGACCTGCATCATCGGAACGCGACGATCGGCTCCTGACAAAAGGATTGCTTTCTGCGCGGCCTCCGCACCGTTGAGTCGCGCTGCGCACAAGAAATGCCAGAAAGCATTTTCCACGTCGTTCGGGTTCACTTCGCGATGCACAACGAACTGATCGACTCCTTCTTGATATTTGCCAGCGTAGTAGAGGGAGATTCCCCGCTGCCACAAATAGGGCTTGAGATTCGGATCCAATTCGATGCATTTGTCGAAATCGATCAGTGAGTCCTCTACTTTGCCGCTCCGAAACAAGAGGGAACCACGAATCAAATGCATTTGCGGATTGTTCGGGGCTTTCTTCATGGCTTGATCCAACTCGGCGAGCGCGGAGTCGGCTCGGCCGTCTTTGAGCGCCTGCTCCACCCGATCGCTCCAGCCATTGAGATCCTCCGGGGCTGGGGGTTGAGCCCACGGAGATGCATCGGAATTAAGCACATAGATGCCTCCCAAGAACAAGGCAATCGCCCCCAATACCCAAAGTCGCCGCGAAGAATAGGGAGGCCTCTGCGGAGAATTGGACTGCGTTTCCATCGGTTGTTCCTCAACGTGAGAGAGAGCGTTGCACGAGTTGCACAATCCTAGGTGACAAACAGACAAAAAAGGTATCATTACCGTTAGGTCTGGTTTGCAAGACCTCAGTTCCTTGTGTTGTATCATCCTCCCAGGACAAGTCCATCAAGGGTTCCATGTCTGTGACTACATTGATTCGAAATGCCACTGTCGTTTTCCTGGAAAAAGCGGCCCAGACCCATGTTCTCGTGCAAGATGGGCGCATCGCCAGCATCGATGCTGCGTCGACTACCACCGCCGATGAAGTGATCGATGCCAAAGGTCTTTTGCTCTTTCCTGGCCTGATCGACGACCAAGTCCATTTTCGCGAACCCGGCCTGACTCATAAAGAAGATCTTGCGACCGCGAGCGCTGCATGTGCCGCAGGGGGTGTGACTTCTTTTCTCGAGATGCCCAACACTAAACCTTCCGCCATCAACCAAGAACGGATCGAAGAGAAGTACGCGATCGCATCTCGCAAGGCGATCGTCAATCATGGTTTCTACATCGGTGCTGGAGTCGACAACGTCGAAGATCTCAAGAATGCCACAGGGGTACCCGGAATCAAGATCTTCATGGGTTCCAGTACCGGCGACTTGCTGGTCGATGATCAGGAGGCGCTCGAGCGAATCTTTGCGGAGACAACGTTGCCAATCTGTGCCCACTGTGAGGACGAGAAAACCGTTCGTGCGAATCAAGCGCGTTTGGGCCCGCAACTCTCCGTCGAAGATCATTCTCGCATCCGCGATCATATCGCCGCCGAGATTGCGACTCGACGCGCCTTGGACCTCGCCTTTCGACACAAGCATCGTTTCCATGTTTTGCATGTGAGCACCGCGCAGGAGATTCCTATCATCCAAGACCACCGCGGATTGATCACTGCCGAGGTCTGTCCGCATCATTGGTGTTTCAACATCGACGATTACAAGCGGCTTGGAACTCTCATCCAAATGAACCCCTCGATCAAAACTGCGCAGGACAATCAGGCGCTTTGGAATGCTCTGGTCGACGGAAAAATCCAAGTCGTCGCTACCGACCACGCGCCTCACACCCTCGAAGAAAAACAACAACCCTATCCTCTTTCCCCCAGCGGACTGCCTGCGGTCGAAAACTATTTCGCACTCCTGCTCGATCGAGCCAACCGAGGAATGTGCCAATGGACCCATATCGCAGGCTGGACAAGCGATGCACCGGCTCGCATTTGGGGCATCGTTGGTAAAGGACGCATCGCTGTCGGATACGATGCAGATCTCGTCTTGGTCGACCCCAACCTCGAGCGAACGATCGACAACGCGAAACAGTGGACCAAAACAAAATGGTCACCATGGCATGGCGAGACCCTTCGAGGCTGGCCGGTCCGAACCTGGTGCGGCGGTCGGACGGTCTACCAAGACGGACAGGTAATCGCCCAGCAACCGGGCCAAAGACTCAGGTTCGATCACGCTCG
>CAYXFO010000150.1:0-1138 GCA_964464255.1 uncultured Pirellula sp. | reverse complement strand
AGCCCGATCCGAGCGCTACAGCCGCAGCTTTCGGGCGCGACGAACTCATGTATGGAATTCAGTCCGTTCGTGGAAGGGAAGCTGATCTAGCGACCCACCACAAGTAAATGCGTAGAACCAATTCAAAAGCGCAAAACAAAATCGAAAAAAAATCGGAATTGTCAACTTTTGCACTCCTTCCCCCCCGAACGGGGTGCCGCTGTAAGGTTTTGAGTGAAACATGTAGCGGGATGCACATGGACGTCCACAACTCAAGTTCACTCTGCCCGACGACCAAGCTTTGCAATCACTCGCGAAAACCCTCGCGCAACTTCTCGTCACCAAGTAACTACATGACGGTGCTCCCCCTCAAAGAGAGGATTCCCTACGATTCCCTACAACGAGAACGCGATCCTGAGCTAAGATCAGCAGGGTCAACGGAAACGATTTCGCTTCGTAAGAGTTCCTCGTGATTACCTTGATCCAAATGCTTCGATCGTATTGCCGTTCCATTACTCTATTGATCCCTGCCTGGTTGGTTGTGGGGCTATGTGCTGTCGCGATCGGCTCAGAGCCATCATCGCTGAGCTCCCCTACGTTTGAAGGAGATGTTCGCCCGATTCTTAAGACGATGTGTTTTCACTGCCATGGTGAAGAGGAAACGCATCAAGCGGGATTGGATGTTCGGCTTGTGCGATTGATGCAGCGAGGTGGCGATTCTGGACCGGCTATTGTCGCTGGCGATGCATCATCGAGTCTCCTTTGGCAACGGATCGAGTCGGACGAAATGCCGGAGGGAAAAAAGAAGCTCTCGGCATCCCAGAAGGAAGTCATTCGCAACTGGATTCAAGCGGGCGCCCAGACGCTGAGGCCCGAACCGGAAAACGTCGAGGATGCCCGCTTCACTCCTGAGGAACTTTCGTTTTGGGCGTTTCAATCTCCTCGTAAGCCGCTTATTCCGCTGGATGAATTCGCCCCAAATGAAGCGCTTGCTACCAATCCGATCGATGCATTTGTACGCTTAAAGTTGCTCTCGGCAGGACTCGCTCTGTCCCCCGAAGCTGACCGAGCCACGCTGATCCGTCGCCTGAAAATCGATTTGCACGGTCTGCCCCCTACACCTGAGGAGGTCGATGCCTTCGTCGCCGACCCGTCCGAA
>CAYXFO010000149.1:0-9729 GCA_964464255.1 uncultured Pirellula sp. | reverse complement strand
GAGATGGTCCTCGAGCGCCCGGGCCAGATCAGTCCGTTATTGATTTATGGGCCGCACGGAGTGGGCAAGTCTCATTTGGCAAGTGCTTTAGCGCATCGCCTACGTCAGCAGTATCGCATGCGGCGCGTGCTGTCTTTGACTGGAGAGCAGTTTACGATCGAATACACCGAGAGTGCTCGAGGTGGCGGATTTGCAAACTTCCGCAAAAAGTATCGAGACGTCGAGGCGTTGGTGATCGACGATGTCCATTTCTGTTTGGGTAAGACCGGAACGCTCGCGGAACTGCGCAACACGATCGATATGTTGTTGCGGGAGCGTCGTCAGGTGATTTTGGTAGCCGATCGCGGGCTCAATGAACTGATGGGTTTGGGTACCGACCTGTACGCGAGATTGTCTGGGGGGATGTGTTGCGGTATCGAGCCGGTGGATCTTGAAACCCGTGAGAAACTATTGCAGCGCATCTGCCAGCGGCAGAACCTGAATGTCGCCAACGAAGTGTTGCATGAGTTGGCGGCTCAATGCGGCGGAGACGCTCGCATCCTGCAAGGGGTTGTCCATCGCCTAGCCGCACAGCAGCGATTGCAGGAATCCCCGCTGAGCAAAGAGGATGCATTCCGATGCACCGGTGATTTGGTTAGAGCCAGCCAACCGGTCGTTCGACTGCCCGATATCGATCGTGTCGTGTGCGAAGCGTTCGGGCTCGACGATGAAACGTTGCGTACCAAAACAAAATGTCAGAGCATCAGTCAACCTCGAATGTTAGCGATGTTCTTGGCCCGCAAGTACACACGAACTGCTCTTTCCGAAATCGGCGATTATTTCGGCAACCGACGGCACTCGACGGTCATCTCCGCTCATCGTAAAGTCGAAGAGTGGTTAGCAAGCAACGACTCGATCAGTTTCGGTCGCAATAAGGTCCAGGTGTCCGAGATTCTTAGGAACCTCGAGACGATTCTGCAAGTTGGCTAGACTGCTGCGCTGCGTTTAGAAGGGGAGTCGAGTCGTCCCTTTGCTTTGTACGGACGTTTGCACGGACGAGAGCATTTCCCAGGAGCCATCGACCAAACTTTCCAGCGTGCGATCGACGTAATTGAGGCTGTGCGTCATCTTTTGCGCTGCGCGGGAAGGAAGCAATCCGAGGGAATCGAACCACACCGGGTGGACCATGCCTAGTGCCGCACAGATCACATCGCGGCTCAATTCGGGAAAGAGCATTTCGGTGGATCCGTGCTTGCGAATCCAATTTCTGTTGCCAGCTAACAGCAGGGACCAAACGGTTTCCGATGCGTTGCCCAACACTCGATGGCTGTACTCTTCGGCGAATTCGGTTGCTCGCTCGGCGCTGAATGCATACTCCAACCGAGTCTCCGATGAGGAAAAGAAACCGATCACCATATCGGTCCAATGCTCCAAATAGCATCGAAGTCGGTTGAGGCGTTGCGCTTCATCGACTCCGGAATCAACCCCCTCAAGAATCCATTGGAGTGATCGCTTGCGAACTTCGAGATGATTATTGAAGACGTTGTGCAGGATCGCGCGGCTATCGCAATCGACCAATCGGCCCTCAAGTTGCGTTGCGACTGCGGTGCAAACGCGAGCTAAAGGCTCGGACATCAGGATCTCTTCTAACAGGATGCTGCCACGTTTCCATGCCGAAGCGCGCGCCGATTGTACGGTGGATGCCAGCCAGGGCTCCAGTTGAGTCATCAGATGATTCCAGGCATCAAAGCGGACTCGATTTCGGAGCCAGTATTCCTGAACCGCTTGTTCCTGCATCGGTTGGTGGGCTTCGGCCATCATGGCGCCGTGAAACCCCCACATGCTTGCCGATTCAACGAGCCAACCTGGATTCATCATCGTGTTGCAAGGCCTTGTGAGTTGCGATTCGTGTGAGTTACTGAGTGGTGTGAGTTACTGAGTCACTAGAATAGGGAAACTGCCATTCCTCCAAGATCCTTGCCCAGCCCATGAAACTCAATGCTCCGGGGGTGCTAATGGTGCCTACGTTCTCAAACCAGGGTGTCGCGATCCGCATCGGCGACACAACCGGTACTGTCCGCGTTTTACCCACATCCGATTCCCTTCGCGCGCCCTGGCGAGTCGTTACGGGGGAGTCGATGCTCGCGACTGGCTAAATCATGAGCCGGGTTTATACTCTGAAGAGTTCTGTTGTTTCGTCGAATGCACAGAAGATAAGGGAGTCCATCATGGCCCGGCTACGATTGGCGATCGCTTTATCGCTCATCTTTATTGGTTTCCAAGGAACGGCGGACGCCAAACAGTACACGCGGCATGTCAACGGTCGCGAAGTGGTGGTGCACACCAACCCTCTTCCCGTCTTGCTGCATCGCGCGGTCCCCCCCCAGCACGGACGCCACATCACCCAGCGGGAACTGCGTACGGGTCAAATCCCCCAGTCAGGACGCTATGGCAGCCGCATTCTGCCCTAGCCTTTGTCTTTTGGGGCTTCCCGATGAGTCATCATCATAACGCCGAGGATCGCGATGCTCAGGCCGATTCGCTTGCTCGCGACCTGCCACTCCTTAAGTCATCGATATGCCTCGATTGTCGAGCGCACCGAACAATCGTTTCAGGGAGAGGCTCGGTCTTTTTGCTTTGCCAATCGGAGCGAACGCCCGATTCCTGGCCCAAGTATCCGCCGCAACCCTTGCGGGTCTGCCCGTACTTTGAATCCCGCGAGCCTAACGTTCGGGTGGAGACGCAATCGTAGATTGCACGGGCTTGTAACGATGCGATGGACTGAATCTCGTGAACTGGATTGGATGTCAGGTCCCTGGGCTTAGGTCATTGGGATCGGCCGAACGATCATCCTTTGCCGGTTCGCGTGGGGGATCGCCGATGTTTTCGCGGTAGATTGCACGCCCCTTCGCATATTGCTGTTTGTTAGGGGTTCGTTCGCGCAGCCATGCGTCGATATTCTCAGCGGTCGGGGGCGATTCGCCGCACATTGTCGCGAGCCTCTCCAACTGTTTGCGGCACCAGCCGCATCCAGTGCCAGCGCCGCCGCAATCGTGCAGTTGGCTCGCAACTTGGACTTTGTGGATGCGGATGTAGTTGAGAACCTTTCGCCAGGAGACATGGAAGCACAAACAAAGCTCGTCATCTGCTTCCATAGCGTTTGCTCAGCTCGGCTCCTGCCGATACTTGTCCAGTTTTCGATAGAGAGTGCGAGCACCGATGTCGAGGATCTTGGCTGCTTCTTCCCGATTGCCGGCAGTCATCCTAAGGGTCTCCTCGATGGCCCAGCGCTCGATGTCGTCCATAGTCTTGCCGATCAATTCACTGGGACCCTGGGCGGACGTTCCCTCAATACCGTCAGGTGGCAACGCCGTGACAGATTCCGGCATGCTCGGGGCACCGAGCGACGGTTCGTCGGTCAACTCAGGTGGCAGATCGTCGACATCGAGCTTGCCATCGGTATCGAGCACGACCATGGTCTCGACGAAATTTCGAAGTTGTCGAATGTTGCCCGGCCATGAGTATGCATAGAACTTTCGAGTGACTGCCGGTGTGAAATTGCACGGGCCGCGATTGTGGCGTCGAATGAACTGTTTGCGAAAGTGATCCATCAGCGGAACAATGTCATCGCGTCGATCCCGCAGGGGAGGCAAGTGGACCGTGACTACCTTCAGTCGAAAGTACAAGTCGTTGCGAAACTGGCCATCGGTGATCATTTGTTCGAGCGGGCGATTGGTGGCCGAAACCAACCGGACATTGACCTTGATCGGTTTGTTGTCCCCGACTCGCGTGATTTGATGTTCCTCGAGGACTCGCAGCAGCTTGATCTGGGTACTCATCGGCATATCGCCGACTTCATCGAGGAATAACGTGCCGCCGTCAGCGTACTGGAATGCTCCTTCGCGATCGGTCACCGCATCGGTGAACGAGCCTCGCACATGCCCGAACAATTCGCTTTCGACCAGGTTTTCCGAGACGGCTCGCACATTGAGCGCAACCATACGTTTATTTTTGCGGGGACTGTTTTGATGGATCGCGCGTGCGATCATTTCCTTGCCAGTGCCGCTTTCGCCAGTAATCAGAACGGTGGCATCGGTCGGAGCGATTCGTTTGAGGCGATCGATGACTTGCTGCATGCCCGCGCTGGCGAATACGATCCCTTCGAAGCCGAACTTTTCATCGAGTCGTCGGCGCAGTTCGAGATTGGTTTGCTTCAGCTGGACCGCTTCCACTGCCTTGGCCGCGATCGCTCGCAAACGAGCCGGTGTGATCGGCTTTTCGAGAAAATTGAAAGCCCCCAACTGCATTGCTTCCACAGCCTTGGTCACCGTTGCATGGCCGGTGACCATGATCACCTGTGCTTCGGGAAGCATCTGCTTGGCCAATGCCAGGATCTGCATCCCATCGACATCGTTCATCACCAAGTCGGTGATGATGACGTCGTAGGTGTTCTGCTCGAGCATTCGCTTGCCGTCCGGTCCGGCGGTCGCGACATCGCAACGGTAGCCCACTCGCTCCAGGCTCTCGGTCATCGCTCGAGCGTGGGCGGGATCATTGTCGACGACGAGAAACGCGAATTGACGCGGATCCCAATCCGGAGGAAGCCCAGACTCCGTGGGGTTCGGCGAAGCGATATTGGCGTCGTCGTTCAGCATGATTTCCAGTATACTCGTCCAGTGTCAAAGAGGATTATTCTCGACAATCTCGACGATTTGAAAAGGACCATTGACTATGGCGGATGGGAAGGTGTGTCGCGGTGTCCGCGGAGCCACGACCGTCGAAGCGAACTCCCGAGACGCAATTCTTAAGGCCACTCGGCAATTGCTCGCGCTCATCGTCCGTCGCAACAATATCGATCCCAAGGATGTCGCAAGTGCGATTTTTACGGTGACCCGGGACTTGAATGCGGAGTTTCCAGCCCTAGCAGCCCGTCAAATGGGCTGGCTCGATGTCCCCCTGTTGTGCGGTTATGAAATCGAAGTTCCCGGCGGATTGATGTCCTGCGTTCGAATCCTGGTGCATTGGAATACCGATCGCGACCAGAACGAAATCCATCATGTGTACATCCATGATGCGGTCGCCCTCCGCCCCGATCTGTGCCGATTGCCCCCCGTCGACTGGCACGAACTGGAATCATGGATCACCGAGCAAATGGCGAAACCCAAAGACTGAACGCCACGCCATGCAGCTCCATTGGAAGCCGAATCTCTCGACCAGCGCCTTGCACACTGCCGAAGCTTGCTGGCAACATCCGGAACAGGTTAATGATTCGGAAGTACTCGCGACAATGCGACCGTATGCGGAACGGCTCGGACGGTGGATCATCGATCAACATCCGGCCGATCCGCAAGGGTTCTGGGATACGTTGATTGTGACCGGATCGGCCATCGACTCCAACCGAGAACTTGCTTCCGCAGTCCTTAAAGATCGGCAGGTGCAGGACGGGGACGGTTCACGCGGTTCGTTGCTGGCCGACCTCATCACCGATGTGGAAGCTGCGTTTCGGCAATTGTTTCCCAGGTACGACGAACAAAGCGCATTTCGTTTTCGGCCCCTGCAGGAGCAATGGCTCGGATACGGTCGAGGTTTGATGAACCAATGGAAGCGGTTGGTCCATCAAGACGCGTTGGCCGATGGTTGCACAGTTATCGCCCTGCAACCGATTCTAGGCGGATTCGGCAAGGCGCATCCGGATCGAGATTTGGTTCGGATCGAAGCTGTATTGACCAACGCGAGACCAGAACTCCCCGAAGTCATTCGCTTGGGTTGGCTGCTTGTGCAACTGGAACAAAAGTCCGACGAATTATTTCGGAGCGAGGCTTCAACCGATGCGCCGATCCTGATCCCGCTAGCAACGCTTCCCGCCATTCTGGCCGCCGGCCAGGAACTCGAATTGACCCGATGCGATGCCGCCCATGTCGCCTTGGCGATAAAGCATTGGAATCTCAGCGGTCCCTTGGTGGCGGTTGACAAGACGGAATCTCCAGCAGAGCTAGCAAACCTGCTGATCGAATGGTGGCATTCCAGCGAGCGGTCGCAAGCCTCTTGGCAAACAGCGGTCCGAATGCTTGCAAATCGCCTGTTCGCCTGGTGAGAAGGTAGGTGGCATGTTGAACAGTGTGCGTGATCGCAGATAGTCCTGCTATTACCAATACCGATGTCTTGGCGTACGAGTATCAGCATTGTCTCGCAACCCTTCCTTATGCAAATATCCTTATGCAAATATCGGAGTCGTTTGAACCGGGAAGCTAGCAGGGCGATATTCGCCGATGGAATCGTGTTGGCTGGAGTGGCGATGCACATAGGATGAGCAGGATCATGATCGTCAGAGTTTCCGATCGATCCGTACATGTTGTTTCTGCGTGGATCAGTCTGGTTGTGATCGCTGTGGGCACGCTGGGTTGCACCGCTCCGTTGATCGAGCGAGCTGCGTTGCCGTTGATCAAGCGCACGGCTGTTGGTTCGATCATCACTCGCAGGAAACAACCGAAAACGGATTCAAAAATTTTCCGATCCGACTTAGCGGTTATGCCGTTTGCTGAGATCGACGACGATCGCATCACCATCCGTTATGTTCGGGACTGCCGTTATCGATCCGAGGACGATTATGATGTCCGTTATTACGATCTGAGCTTTGACCTTGAGGATGTGAAGAGTGTCGACTTCATTGTGGTGCCATTCAAGGAAACGGCGCTATTGGCTCACACCATGTTCAGTTTTGGATTGGCGGATGGGCGTCAGGTTGTGATTTCGGTCGAAGCTCGCTTGGGTGCAGATGAGACGTACACGGCGGTCGCAGGTGCTGGTCGACGTTATCCGTTGATGTACGTGATCGGTGACGAGCGGGATTTGATTTTGTTGCGGACTGCGATTCGGGATGTGGAGGTCTTTCTTTACAAAGGAAAGGCGACTCCTGAGCAATCGCAAAAGCTTTTTGTCGACATGCTACAGCGGGCCAACAAGCTGTATCGGGAGCCTGAGTTCTACGACACCCTTACGAACAATTGCACGACCAATCTGGTGGAGCATATCAACAAGATTCGGCCTGGGCGGATCCCTTATGAACTCCGCGTATTGTTTCCTGGGCATTCCGACCGATTGGCCTATGACCTCGGGCTACTCGAAATCGAGGGCCCTTTCGAATATGCTCGAGCGTATGCCAAGATCAACGACCTCGCGAGGCTGTACGCAGACAGCCCTGAATTTTCGAAGCGCATTCGGCGACAGTAACCTATGCATGCAACCATGATGCTCGACCGTGAATCGCGCGAACAATGTCAGCGATGGTCGCGATCGCAGCTTGAGCAGTATCAGCTGCAGCGGCTCAACGATCTGTTGGAGCGGGTTCGCCGGGAGAATACATTTTATCAACGGAAGCTTGTACAAGCCCCTCGCAGAATCGAGTCCCTAGCGGATCTTGAGTCGATTCCTCTCTCCACCAAGTCCGAGTGGATCAGTGAGGCGTCCGATGGTGTCGCGTTGCATCACTCGTATCCGATGGCCCGATATCGACGGTACCATCGAACCAGCGGTACCCGCGGGCGGCCCATGGTTGTGCTCGATACAGACGAAGACTGGGATTGGTGGCTGGCGACGTGGCAATATGTGCTCGACGCTTGCCAAATCGAGGAAAGCGATCGAGTTCTGATGGCTTTTTCCTTTGGTCCGTTCATTGGTTTTTGGAGTGCGCACGATGCGTGCCTTCGCCGACGTTGCATGGTGATCCCATCGGGCGGCATGCCGACAGCAGCGCGTATTGAGTTGATCCAGTCCGCGCGGCCGAGCGTCCTATTCAGCACGCCAACTTATGCGATTCACTTGGGACAGGAAGCCGAGCGGCGCGGCCAGTCGCTCAAGGATGCGAATCTGCGTTGTGTTTTTGTCGCGGGGGAACCCGGCGGGAGTGTGCCAAGCGTGCGAGCGACTATCGAGAAGCTATACGGTGCACAGGTCATGGACCACGCTGGCGCCACCGAGATCGGTCCGTGGGGATTCGGCAGCAAAGACGGTCTCGCACTGCATATCATCGAAACCGAATTCATAGCGGAATTTCTACCCATCCGAAGCGACAACGCGTTAACGTCCGAGAAAGTAGAATCGCTACGCGGCAGCGATCTGCGGGAATTGGTTCTAACGAGTCTAGGTCGGACCGGCGCACCGGTGATTCGGTATCGAACAGGAGATCTGGTGCGCCCTGTTCATGCGATGGATGCAAATTCCACGAGCGCTGGCAGCACGCAATTCGTCAGACTCGAAGGTGGGGTCGTCGGACGTGCGGATGACATGTTTGTGGTCCGAGGCGTGAATGTTTTCCCGTCGAGCATCGACGCTTTGGTGCGCGAATTTCCTGACTTGGGAGAGTACCGCATGACCTTGACCCGAGCGGGGGCTCTCGACGAATTGCTGCTAGAAGTTGAGGATCCGAAACACGAGCCAGCAAGAATCGCCGAGCGTCTTCTAAACCGTTTGCAGCTGCGCGTTGAAGTGGTCGACGTCCCCGAGGGTTCGCTTCCCAAGAGTGAGGGCAAGTCGCGAAGGATCGTTGACCGGCGTTAATCCCCTCTAAGGATCATCGATTCGCCATAAGCCGAAATTCGTCCCTCTCGATGTGCGGTTGCCATGACATTTCACGCAACGATCGGTTTTCCATCCGCAGAGCGTCATTGATGAGGATTTACCTCATCGGTATATTTTCGTTTCACTTGGCGGCGCGTCGAACAGTACATCGAACAGTACACCACGATGTCGTCATCCCTTAAGTCATTTTCATTTGCTTATCCTTTCCAGTCGGAGACACTGACCTGTGACTATTCGCATCGCGATCAATGGTTTTGGACGTATCGGTCGCTTGACGTTTCGGAATTTGATGTCCCGATCTTCGGAATTCGAAGTGGTGGCGGTGAACGATCTGACCGACAATCAAATGCTCGCCACCCTTTTGAAGTATGACAGCGTACACGGACGGTATGACGCAACGGTGGGATATGATGCAGAGCATCTGATCGTCAACGGCAAGAAGATTTTGGCACTCGCAGAAAAAGATCCCGCCAAACTTCCTTGGGCAGAACACAAAATCGACATCGTCATCGAAAGCACCGGTTTCTTTACCGGACGAGCCAAGGATGGGAAGCCGGGCTACGACACTCACTTGACCGCGGGCTGCAAGAAAGTCGTCCTCAGCGCTCCGGCAAAAGACGGTGCCGATCTGACCTGCGTTCTCGGAGTGAATGACCATAAACTGACTCCGGATCTGAAGTGCATCTCGAACGCTTCATGCACAACGAACTGCTTGGCTCCGATCGCCAAGGTATTGCATGACACCTTCGGCATCGAAACCGGCTTGATGCCACCGTCCACGCCTACACCAACGATCAGCGAGTACAGGATCTACCACACTCTGATCCGTATCGAGCTCGGGCGGCTGCCTTGAACATCATCCCGACGACAACCGGCGCAGCCTCGGCAGTCGGTTTGGTTATTCCGGAGCTCAAGGGCAAGCTGACCGGCATAGCGATGCGAGTTCCCGTCGCTACCGGTTCCGTAGTGGACTTGACCGCGAACCTTCAGAAGGAAGCAACCGTGGCGGATATCAACGCTGCGATGAAGAAAGCGGCAGAGGGGCCACTCAAGGGTATCTTGTGCTATACCGAGGATCCGATCGTATCGAGCGACATCATCGACGACCCGCACTCCAGCATCTTCGCTGCCGACTTCACTCAAGTCCTTGGGGACAAGGGTAAACTCGTGAAG
>CAYXFO010000148.1:0-9738 GCA_964464255.1 uncultured Pirellula sp. | reverse complement strand
GCAGTCTAGCACCAGGTTGATCACGGATCTCAAGCCATTCAAATGAACGCGACTACTCATGTCCGAAGTCGCGTTCCGCTCTCCTCGCATACAGTAGTATCGCAGCCCAGATACCAAACGGAAATACGCAACCACCGAAGCATGGTATGGCTGCCAGAATTGCTGCGTTTCGTGCGATGGACAAGTCGCTGCGAAACATCATTTGAATTCCACCTAAGACGAGAGCTATGCCAATGATGATACCGAGAATGGCACCTACAATCCCAGCCGTTAATCGGACATAGTCAATCGTCACGTTTTGAGGAAGATTTGCCAACACATAGATTGTGACGCCGATTTGAACCAACCCACCAAGACTCATCAGCAATTCCCAAAGTCCGATGAAGATCCCGTTGATGATGTAATATGGGGCTCGGTTGGAAAGGGGCGGACCTGAATTTGTTGGTCCTGCGTTTGTGAGTGAAGGACTGTAGGGGTTCGAGGCAGACGGAGCGTTTACACGATTTGTTGTGGCTGCACTTTTCTGAACGTCCTCGAGTGCATCCCAAAACGCGTTTCCCGTGGATGGACTTGCCGCAGGAGCCGATGGGGGAGTTTTCGCGGATGCCTTCGGAGCACTGGAAGAACCCGCGGTAGGCTTCGGACTCATCGCGGGAGAGTTTTGTGTGGATGGACTTGTGGGTGCAGTGCCTCCAGGAACCTTCACCACCGATTGACATGCTGGGCAACGAACTGCTTTACCAGCAGCCGAACTCGGAGCTTGCATGACCTTACCGCAAGCCTGACACGCCACCTTAATCTGGGACGTTGCTGAGGCAGGTTTCGATGGCTCGGATACGCGGGTTGATTCGGGAGCAGGTGCCTTGTTCGCAGGACTTGCAGTGGAAGGAATATCGATCATCGACTGGCAGCCCGGACAACGAGCCTTCTTACCCGCCGACGAATCCGCTACCTGAAGAACTTTCTGACACGAGGAACACCGCAGTTGAATCGCCATAAGGTAAGTCATAGGCAATAGATGGTTGTCGTAGTAACACTTCGCCCATCATACTCGCTCCAACGCGAGGCAGAAGTGGTTGCGAGAACTTCGTGTATTTTAGAGCTCTCGGCATTGAGATACGTTGATTATGTCGAGCGGAAATCACTCGCGGGAGAGCGAATCGTCTTGGGGAACGTCCACAGGCCAACCTTGGGCCCATTGAAGTGTTACTTGGGATCGATTGTGATTGGCGACGGCGCTGAGATAGGCCCGCTGCGAGGCTTCGAGAGCCTGAATCGCTTGCAGGGCTTCGATAGGCAGCCCCTGACCGTCTCGAATTCGATCCATGTTTCGACGATAGGAGTTGCGTGCGCTATCAATAGCACTCTCGGCTACCTTCCATTGCTGTTGACGAATGACTACCTGCACATGAGCTTCCGCAACCTCTTGTGCGACTTGGTCCATGATACGGAGGTTCGTGAATGTAGCTTGTTGTATCTGAGCATTCCGCTGGCGTCTCGCAGCCCCTTCGGCCAGTCCCATGTTGCGTGTCTCCCAGACCATTCGAGCATCGAGATCGTAACGACCGCTGAAACTATCGGGGGCACCGCTCAAACCGCCACCGAAACGAGTCGTGCTGAAGCCGAGCAAAACGCTTGGCACAAAGGGGGCAACCTTCTCGCGTTTGTAGGCTTCAACAGCGGCCGCAACCAACGCTTGCGATTCTTTGAGTTCCGGACGTGTGACCAGTCCGGTTGCAACCAGTGACGCTTCATCGGATCCCTCATCGATTAGTTCCAGAGGAATCAGCACGCAATCCTGAGGCACCATAGCGGAGCTCATCGGAATACTGAGTGCTCGAGCCAGTCGGGTGGATGCGACCAGCTTTCGTTCCTGTGCCCCCAACTCCCTCGTACGTACAAGCGATAGTTCTGCGGCTGTTCGATCAGCATCCGACAACAGGCCTTCGCCGACATCAGCATAGTTGCGTGTCAGTTCGGCGAGATCGCGGGTGCGCTGTGCTGCTTCGGAGATGACTTGCTGATCTTGACAAGCTTCCAACAGATCGATGTATGCTAAGGCCGCGGTCAGGAGTTGTTGATTGAGCGCTGCTGCGGCTGCATGCCCGCGAGCCCACGCGGTCTTCTCGGCTTCTTTGGGGAGGAAGATTGCATCGGCGAGATGAAATCGCGCGGCGATCCCCGGTTGAGGTGGGCCACCTGCCGCAATGGAGCCAGGGCCAAGTCCATAATCCATCGAATTCAAATTCACATCGACGATCGAACCATCCACAGCTTGATAGTTTCCATCATGGCGACGATAAGAGAAGCCGGACTGAATCGTTGGAAGCCACATGACTTGAGCCCGCTCCAGTTGCGCATAGGCTTCTTGCACGCGCCAACGTGCGAAACCGACCACCGGATGCTCCCCTCCGACCATCGCCAAGGCCGTCGGCAAATTGATAGGTATCTCAGCTGCAGTCGGCGAAGGTTTGCCGATGTTTTGGTCACTCTCCGCCAGCGTTTCCAGGCTTGCATCTATCGCTGTTTCGTACGAGCAAGGAGCAATTGGTACCGATGGCACAGTCGGACCTGCTGGCTCAACGAACGACTCGCGATCGCGATTTGTCGAGAGTGCATCTGTTTTGCTCGACCGGATTACTGACGACGATGACGCGCAGCCACCGCAGGCCAATGCCCACAACAGTATCCCTGCCCGGATCGCATCGTTCCAGTACATGGCCCAACTCATGGCGTTGAAATTCCTCGAAGCAATAAACGAGCCGGTCGGCCGTTTGTGATGCTTTTACGGAATCTGTTTCGGCCAACGAAAAAACGGACAATACAGTCTGTAACGATCGATTCGTAACTTCATCGATTTCGTCCGTTGGGAGAACCGAATGAAGCAGCTAGAATAAGAAAGCGGATTTGAGAGACTTTGCGGACTGGCCAAAGAAAAGCGAGTCGGAAAACTGGGAAGGGTCATCAAATAGCTAACGAGTCGCGCTGGAAGAACTCCCTATGAACCTTATCCTTTCAGCGATGCGCCGACCAGCGACGGTGTTGGTGCTCGTAGTCAGCCTCGCTCTGGGTAGCTTTCTCGCTGTGGGCCCCGCGCTATTCCAGCATTGGAGATGGCCGTATCCAAGCGGGCTGCCCAAGGGGATGGAGGTCGATATCTTCCCCAAGCTCAATCTGCCTGTGATCTATGTCTGTCAGCCCTATGGCGGGATGGACCCGGTGCAGATGGAAGGGTTTCTGACCAACTACTACGAATACCATTTTCTCTACATCAGCGGTATACACCATGTAGAGTCTCGGAACGTCCAAGGAACAGCTCTCATGAAGCTGTACTTTCATCCCGAGACCAACATGGCTCAGGCCATGGCCGAGACAATCAACTACGTCAATCGATCCCAAGCATTCATGCCGCCGGGGACCGTATCGCCATTCGTAATGCGGTTCGATACCGGTTCCGTACCGGTCGGATACCTTGTCCTTTCAAGCGACACGCGGAGTATCTCGGAGATCCAAGACCTCGCGCTATTTCGCGTGCGCCCGATGTTCTCCAGTCTTCCTGGAGTATCTGCTCCTCCGCCATTCGGCGGCAGCGCCCGTTCCATCGTCATCACGGTCGATCCCAAAAAACTTCAGTCCTACAGCATGTCTCCCGACGAAGTGATTTTGTCTCTGACCAAGGGAAATACTCTTAGCCCTTCCGGGAATATTCCGATCGGCGACACGTACCCCATCGTGCCCATCAACTCGGTGGTCAAGGATCCGCAGCAGCTCGGCTCCATCCCGATTCGGCTCGGCAGTGATCCTGTATTCCTGCGCGATGTCGGTACTGTTCAGGACTCAGCCGATGCACCAGCGGGATACGCATTGGTCAATGGACGCCGAGCAGTATATATCTTGGCGACCAAGCGAGCCGAAGCCTCGACGTTGAGCGTTATCAATAACATCAAGGACGCTCTTCCCAAGATGAAAGAGGCGCTCGGCTCCGATGGCGAAGGGATCGATGTTCGTTTCGAATTTGATCAGTCACCCTATGTGACCCGGGCGGTCAGTGGTGTCGTGAGCGAAGGTGTGTTGGGAGCATTGCTAGTGGGACTCATGATCCTAGTGTTTCTTCGGGATTGGAGGAGTTCGCTAATCGTCGTGCTGAATATCCCACTGGCGCTCTTCGGAGCCGTGCTTGCACTGTGGTTTACGGGTCAAACCATCAACTTAATGACACTTGGCGGGCTGGCTTTGGCCATCGGCATTCTCGTCGATGAGGCTACTGTTTCGATGGAGAACATACATTCCAAGATTCATCAAGGAATTCCGCTGGCGCGCGCGGTGCGAGATGGTTCGCTCGAGACGGTGATTCCACGGCTGCTGGCTATGCTATGCATCCTCGCTGTTTTCGTTTCCTCGTTTTTTATGCAGGGGGCAGCTCGTGCCCTCTTCGTGCCCTTGTCGCTCGCCGTCGGCTTTGCGATGATCGCTTCGTACTTTCTCTCCAGCACGTTTGTGCCTGTGATGTCGGTATGGTTACTCAAGAGCCACACCGCGCACGATTCAGCGCAAACCAATTTCTCCGATCGATTCCGCAGCGCCTATGAACGAATCTCCGCTGGCCTGATCGGCCAGCGCTGGGTCATCGCTTCCATGTACATAGTCGTCTGCTTGGGGCTGATTGCTTGGCTTGCGCCCCGCTTGGGTCGAGGCGTATTCCCGGTTGTTGATTCGGGCCAATTTCGGCTTCGAATGCGAGCTCCCGACGGTACGCACATCGAGAAGTCGGAATCTCTTGCCAAGCAGGCTCTGCAGGTACTGAGCGATGAATTGGGTCGCGAGAATATTGAGTTGACACTGGGTTACATTGGGATGATTCATTCGAACTTTCCCGTCAACGCTGTTTACCAATGGTCTCGAGGGCCGGAAGAAGCGATTCTCTATGTTCGCTTCCGCGACACATTGAACATACCTGACGAAAAACTGAAGGAGCGAGTGCGCCAAAGGTTGGCGACGGATATGCCAGACGTACGTTTTTCGTTCGAACCCTCGGATATTGTGAACGAAGTGATGAGTTTCGGATCGCCCACCCCGATTGAAGTTGTGGTGAGCGGTTCGGACTTTTCAAAGAGTCGTGAGTTCGCGGATAAACTGCGTAGAGAATTGGCTAATGTTCCCTCGCTGCGCGATATCCAAATCGGTCAGTCCATGGACTATCCGACCGTTCAGGTGAATGTCGACCGAGAGAAAGCGGGATTGGCTGGCCTAACACCCACGGATGTCTCGCGTGCGCTGGTTACCGCAACGTCATCCAGTCGATTTGTCGTGCCCAATTACTGGGCCGACCCCAAGAGTGGCATCGCCTATCAAGTGCAAGTCGAGATTCCTCGGCCGGTAGTTCGCTCACCCTACGAAATGGAAACCGTTGGATCGATCGAGCAGCTCGGCCGTATCCCGCTTCGCAAAACCGAAAACGGTCCGGTACTGGTGCGCGATGTTGCGGCCATCGAGCGAGGTACCATGCCCGGGCAATACGATCGCTACAACATGAAGCGGCAAGTAACGCTCACTGCGAATATCTCAGGAACGGACCTTGGTTCTGTTGCCACACAAGTCCGCGAAGCGATCAAGAAAGCTGGCGCTCCACCCACGGGTACGACCGTCGAATTGCGAGGGCAGATTCCACCGATGCAGGAGATGGAATCGGGGTTAACCATCGGTCTATTGTTGGGCGTGGTTGCGGTCTTTTTGTTGCTCACCGCTAACTTCCAGTCGTTGCGACTCGCACTGGCTTGTGTTTCGACCATTCCGGCTGTTGTCGCCGGAGTAGTGGTCATGCTTTATCTCACGAATACAACCATCAACATCCAGTCCTTCATCGGAACCATCATGGCGGTGGGGGTAGCGATGGCAAACGCGATTCTCTTGGTGACCTTTGCCAGAAATCGGCAGAGGGAAACGAAAGACGCGAAGACCGCTGCTGTCATCGGTGCGGGAAGCCGCATGCGAGCGATCCTGATGACCAGCGCCGCGATGATCGCTGGGATGATGCCGATGGCTCTCGCTTTCGGCGAAGCAGGCCAACAAAACGCACCGCTTGGGCGAGCCGTCCTGGGCGGTCTCGTCGCTGCAACAATCGCCACCCTATTCTTCCTGCCGACCTTCTTTGTATTGCTGCAGTATGGGGTCGTGGGCAAGTCTGCGTCGATGGACCCTGATGATCCGGAGAGTCGTTACTTTGCAACCTAACACACCCAACGCAATCGCTTTCGCGTACTGTACTCTTGCCTTATTGATCTCGATCGCAGGATGCAAAGCCGAGAAGAAAGGAGAGGTGCAAGCCGTGGACTCTCCTTCCGCTGGCGCCCCCATCGATCGGGTCACCGCGGGAAAGCCGGTGAAGAAAACATTGCGACTGTTCACGGAACAGCCAGCGCGCATCGAAGCCTTTGAGCAAACATCGATTCAATCGAAGATTTCTGGCTACATCGAATCGGTTCATTGCGATATCGGCGATCAAGTGACCCAGGGGCAAACTCTGATTCGGATTCGCGCTCCGGAATACGAAGATCAGCGGCAGCAAAAAGTGGCGATCGTCGGGCAAGCTGAGGCCGAGATCAAACAAGCAGAGGCAGCTCTTCATGCCGCTCAGGCTGCAGCGAACTCCTCCAAGGCATTGGTCGCACAGGCTCAAGCCAGTATTGCTCGCGCTCAGGCCGAGTACGCGCGCTGGGACTCAGAGAACCAACGGATGCAACAACTGGTTACCCGAGGATCGGTGACCAGTAAACTCGCCGAGGAGACGACCAGCCAATTCCAAGCCGCTGAAGCAGTGCGCCAAGAAGCACTGGCCAGCGTCGATTCCGCGAAAGCTCGACAGCAACAGGCCGAAGCGGGCGTTGCGACCGCGGTAGCAGATGTGGATGCGGCGAAAGCGAAACTGCAAGTCGCTCAGGCTGAGCTAAAGCAGGCGCAGACGATGCTGACCTATACGGAATTGGCGAGTCCCTTCCAAGGCCATGTAACCAGTCGCAAAGGCGATGCCGGTCACTATGTCCATCCCGCCGGAACGGACAAGGGAGAGCCACTGTTGACAATCGCCAACCTCTCCAAGGTGCGAGTATTCGTCAACGTGCCCGAGAGTGAGGCTCCATGGGTAGATGCGGGATTTCTTGATGCCTCCAAAGGAGATACTGCAACGATCCTCATCAATGCCTCGCCTGGTCGAACGATCGAAGGACGAGTCACTCGCTCGAGTCTACAAATCGATCCTCAGAGTCGATCGCTGACCGCCGAGATCGATATCGATAACAGCGACCTGAAGCTGCTCCCCGGCACCTTCGCGACCGCGAAGATCTTGCTCGAGGAGCGTGCCGATGTGATGACACTGCCGACCGCGGCTATCGTTAAAAACGCAGGTCAAACCGTCTGCTGTATCGTCGTCGATGGAAGGATTGAGCATCGCCCCGTCGCCTTAGGTTTGCGAGTAGGAGACGATGTACAAATCTCGTCGGGATTGAATGGAGATGAGATCGTGGTCCTAGCTCGCGCCGGTTCGCTTCAACCGGGGCAAGCAGTTGAGGTGTTATTCAAGAAGTAGAGGGAAGACGTCGCAAGCGACATAAGTCCTTCCCTCGCTCACGCTTCGGGTTGGGATAGCGAGTGTTCCTAGATGAATGCTAGGGAGCGATTGCGTCACGCAAGCAGTAGAGACTCGTCCGTGTTCGAACGATCAGGTCGCGGCCGATGACTACTGGCGATGCGAGGCAACCCGCGTCGAGCGTGTTTTCTGACAGCACGTTGCCATCGGAGTCCACGACATGGCCCTTGCCATGCTCATCGAAACAGTACAAGCGATGATTAGCGACTACCGGAGAGCTACTAAAGTCTCCGCCGAGCCGCTTCTGCCACAGCACCTCACCGGTGGCTGGATCGAGGGCTGTCACGACGCCACGATCTTCCACAGTGCATAGCTTGCCATCCAAGAACACCGGTGAAGGTTTGCAACCGATCGCGCGCGTGGCTTGCCACCGCACATGGGAATCGGTCAAGTCGCCGCGGCCGCTCGGGTCGATCGCCAACATCTTGGCCTTGCTGAAACCAGAGCTCATCAGCACATGCTTGCCGTCGAAAAGCGGTCGACCGGCGTTGGAATGTTCTTCATACCGCACTCTCCATAATTCCTTGCCTGTGGTCGGTTCGTAGGCGATGACCGCCTTGGCTGCAGGACTAACGAGCTGCAGTTGCCCATCCACTTGAATCACGTGCGATGTGCCATAGGACTTTTTCCAGTCGCCGTCATTGGTCCCGTATTCGATGTTTCGGTCCACTTTCCACACGGTTTCGCCGGTGTGTTTGTTGAGCGCTACCAAGTATTGATAGTCGAAGCCATCCATGCTGAAGATCAGGAGATCGTGGAACAGAATGGGGCTGGCGCCTGCTCCGCGATAATGATTGCAGGGTAGATCGCGACGCTCCCAAAGTGTTTTGCCATCCTTTGCATCGAGGGCTGCGGTTCCGTAGGCTCCGAAGGATACATAAACCCGTTGCGAATCGCAGATCGGGGTGGGCGAAGCATAGGAATTGAACTCGTGGTAATCCTTTTGCGTCGTTTCATTTTTGAAGACCACGCGATCGATTTCGATTTTGCCGGTGTTTCTGTTGACAGCCAATACCGACATCGACAATCCATCGGTCGTTGCATTGGTCAACCAGATACGATCTCCCCAGACGATGGGGGAGGACCATGCCTTGCCCGCGATATCGGTTCGCCATTTCACATTTTCCGATTCGCTCCACTTCACAGGTGGGTTGGTGGAGTGTGCAGCGATACCGTCTCCGTGCGGCCCGCGATATTGAGGCCAGAAGCCTTCCCCTGCTCGATCCACTTCTTCGGGTGCCCAAGCCCATTCAACAGTTCGCGTATCAGCGCCCGTATCCTGCGCGTGAACCACAACATGTAGCAGTAAGAACGAGAGCCAAACAATCGATTGAAGCCATGGTCTTGAAGACATATTGGGAGAGCAAAGTCAAAAAGGAGAGATCGAAAAAATGAGAAACGCTCAGCGGTACCTATCGAGTGATGCCTACAATTGTAACGAGACCGAGAGACAGAAGCGATTCGGTTGTGCTAATACACGCATCCTAAGCATCGTTTTGCCGGGCCATGGCGTAAAAGTCCAAGGCAAGTAAAACAGGTTGTATCAGGCTCGAATCATAACATCCGGTCGCCAATCAGGAATTCGCTTTCCAAGTGCTGGCCTGCTATAATCTTGGCCATGGATTCCAAAAGCTTGGCCAACATGGTTCGCGAGAGTGGACTCGATGTTTTCGAAAGGATGTTTCGCGCTGTGGAACTCGTTCAGGAACGATTGAATCGAGCCTGCAAAGCGCTCCACGACGCGCAGGTTACTTATGCCGTCGTCGGGGGCAATGCGGTGGCGGCTTGGGTGGCAACGATCGACGATGGTGCCGTCCGTAATACCCGGGATGTCGACCTGCTCCTCGACGAAGAGGATTTGCCTCGTGCGACCGATGCGCTGCAAAGCGTGGGGTTCGTTCGGGATGAAGTGATGGGGACCGTCGTATTCTTGGACGGCCCCGATGGAAAGCCGAGCCAAGGATTGCACATTCTCCTCGCAGGCCGCAAGGTTCGGCCCGAATATGTCAGTCCTACGCCCGGGGTTGATCGAACGATCGAGATCAATCAGAAACGAATCGTAGAACTCGAAGCCTTGGTCGAGATGAAACTCAACA
>CAYXFO010000147.1:0-9750 GCA_964464255.1 uncultured Pirellula sp. | reverse complement strand
ACCCAGCTCTCGTTATCGCTAACGAGAACGACACCGGCAAACTGTCGATGCGCGAACCACTTGTTGGCTGCTCGGATCGGTCGAGCACAATCGGTTCCGCCTCCCCCATACTCGGCTAAACGCTGAGCAATGCTCAGGATCGAATCGTCTGGATCAATTGCTGCGTGGTAGGCAGATGTATCGAATGGGATGACGACGCTGTCTGGGTTGCAACGCAGGATGGCTGCTGCGAACAGCGCCGCTACATCGATGCATCGCATTTTGGAAGTCGCACCCTGTCCACGGTTTCCCGTGACGGGACTGTGCATTGATCCGGAGGTGTCCAGACCGATGACGACCGGTCCCGGTAGCTTCGGGACATTACCGCATGCGATCTCAGCTGCCTTTTGCAAGGCGGCCTTGATCTTCTGCGGGATATCATCATTGACGTTCAGGTATGCCGCGAAGTACTGGTAAGGGAACTGCTTCGACCGACGGATCTCTGATTCATCGGCAATACGATCGGCCACATAGTCTACCATCGAAGGGGAATCACCTACGCTCAGCACACCGTGCCGTCGGAGGGTGTTGATGTTCATGCGCAGTGCCTGCGGTCCCATTTTATAGGCCAAAGCCTTCCAAACGGTTGGGCCCTTGGCTGCATCCGATAACAGATCCCAACGAACGTTATCCAAGCCTCCAGCGATCAGCGCCTGAGCTTCCTCTGTCTCCGAGTTGCGGTAGGCAATGAGCGATTGAACTTCAACCGGCAAATCAGCTTCCGACGCCGGAGCCCACTTGTCGATCGATTTATCCGTCAGCCAACCGTACAACGCTCGTCGCGCGTTGTCCTGCGGAGTCGGGCGGGCCATGCGCAGAATATCGCGCAAGCTCGGATCGTTTCCGATCGACGCGCTGAGCAACTTGCCGACCGACGCTGAATTGAGCCAACGCTGGAACGCACGCTGTACCGAACTGGACAATCCAAGACGAGCCTTTCCGCTCGCGTTCTTAAACTGCCCAGATCGGACCATCTGGAACACGGTGCGAAGAATGCGACCATTGTCGACCACACGGTCGAACACTCGATGCATCAGAACCGTATCGCGAACCGACAAAGCGACCAGCAATGCCGCTGGCATGTCCTTCATACATGCCTTTTCGCGGGCATACAAGGCGAGTTTAGCCAAGAACTGGTTGTCATCGACGAGGTCGACGAGTTTCATCATTTCAGCCAACTGCGTTTCAGCCGTGCTGTAATACGAGTTGCCGAAGGTTCCGGTTGCGGCGATTTGAGCCAAAGCATGTTTGGGCTCCAACTGATAAGCAAGACCGCCAGCTTCATTGATCGAATCAGCGCGGTCGGATTGATTTGTTTCGCTCGAGAAAAGTGATTTGTTAACCATGAGGAACAGTGAACGTGAAGTCTCTTGATGTCGAATCGACAATCGGTTTGAAGCCGAGGTTGTCGCTTTAAAATGATCGTCGGGAACGCCGATCTTGGGAGAGTAAAATTTTTCGGTGACCAGCATCCAATGTCAGGCTAGTAAGGTGGAGGACGGATCTTCAGCATCTGGTAGCTCGCGTGAGAATTAATTTAGATGTACTCCTTGACGGCAGTTGGTCCCTGCGAGCGGGAGCAACGAAGTGGGCCTCAGAGACCACGTTGGCGATCACGAGCCTAGTGTGGCGGTCTGAAATGAGAGACATCTGCGATTTGACGAAGGTTCGTCTAAATGAAAAACTGCACCGAAAAATTCTTTCCGGTGC
The DNA here is from genome assembly GCA_964464255.1 of uncultured Pirellula sp. Lineage (GTDB taxonomy): Bacteria > Planctomycetota > Planctomycetia > Pirellulales > Pirellulaceae > JBKCUI01. The sequence continues at coordinate 8,001 of CAYXFO010000147.1, read as the reverse complement.
AGTTTTCAGTTAGCTGATTATTTAGATCTGGGTCTTAGGAATGCAGCTACAGAAGATCGGCGAAGACTCGATCTTTTATTTCGGCCGCAATCGCTTTGTTCGATTTAGCTCGGTTCAAGCGATTCTTGGAAAGGGCATCATAGTAAGGGCGGTCCATAGGAATCAGTATAGAAGCATCCGCCGTTTTTCTCGCTTTCATATCAGAAACAAACAGACTCAGTTCCATCGTTTCGCCAGCGATCCCGGCAAGTACTTCGTCTCGTTCCGTGATTACCGGTTCAGCCGATTGTTGTTTGCGATCAATTTTTGGATCGAGGTTCGCATTGATTTGGCTACTGAACGTTTGATCAAGCGACGCATCGACGAACACCTCGAACTGATCCTGCGATTCTCCTGCTGGCGGGTCAGCGATCCCTGTTGGATTGGTGTTTCCGGCAGCAAGTTGGATGAAACTGGTCAAAGTAGGTGCAGTCAGCGTTCGAGCGTTCGCGTATCGATATATGCGGTCGGTCCCGCTATCGACAATCCAGATATCCTTGGATCCGTTGGATGGATCTAAGGTGATACCTGTTGGCCGAGAGTTGGCGCTGTTGATCAACCAAGAGTTCTGGAACGTTCCGCTGACAGTGTAACGGAACACTCGATCGCTCTTAGAATCGTCTACCACCCAGATGCTTGTACCATCGGTCACTAGATCCTTCGGGTTGCGGTTGGAAGCGTTGAGCATGAAGCTGCTGCCAGCGTTTTGGGTTCCCGAGATCCTCGTGGCTGCATTTGAGAAGAAGTAAACCCGATCGCCGCCACTTTCGACGAGCCATAAATGCATACCGTTGGTCGTGACCCCTTCGATAACCGCGTTGCCTGGCAAACCTCCGGCCATCCACGAACCCAGAAGGCCGCCACTGTTGTTGTAGACATAAATGGTTCGATTGCTGTCTACAACCCAAACGCGGTCACCAGCAACATTGGTCGCGATCCCTCGAGGCGTAGTATTCGCAGCGGTCAGCAAGTAATTCTCGATGGAGCCGCCACCTGCGTTGTACTCAAAAGTTTGGTTGGTAGCTGCGTCATTCACCACAAAGAACTTGGTCGGAACAGGCTCGTTATCGATGTTGGTCAAGGAAATATCTGCAGGGTTGAGTCCGTTGTAAATCAGATCGGTAGAAGTCGCCGCCCAAATAAGGACTGTGTAGACGATATTTCCATCGGCAATCGTATCGTCTACTCCTCGTACCGTGATGGTCTGGGGGGTACTCCAGTTGGCTGCTGTAAAGTTCAGCAGCGATGCGGAAACGGTCCCCTCGGTCGTGTCGTTTGAACTGATCGAAATACCCACGGTGGCTGTCGGTTCAGAATTCAAGCGGATAGTGAACGTCACGAAGCCGCCTGCTTCTGTCGTCGTGGTGCCCGAGGGAGCGGAGACAGTGATCCCAGCAGTGTCATCGTCCCGATTAACCAAATTCAAATCGTTCGGATTGAGTCCGCTGTACCCCGTGTCGCTAGACACAGCGGCTCCGAGGATGATCACATAGTTGATATCGCCATCATCGACGAAGTCGCCCACACCTGTCACGGTGACCGTTTGAACTGTATTCCAATTCGTCGAGGTGAATACAAGCGAGCCAGTGTTAGCCGTTCCTTCCGTGGTATCGCTGGAACTGACTGAAACAGTGACATTGGCTAGGGGTTCAGATGTCAATCGAACCGTGAAGGTCACAGAACCCCCTGCTTCCGTCGTGAAGGTTCCCGACGGGCTCGAGACGGTGAATCCCGATGTGTCATCGTCTTGGTTGCTGAGGTTTACGTCGTTCGGATTAAGCCCGTTGTACGCACTGTCGGTCGATACAGCGGCACCGAGGATGATCACATAGCTGATATTGCCATCATCGATGAAGTCGCCGACACCTGTCACGGTTACTGTTTGGGGCACGTTCCAATTGGTTGCGGTAAACACCAGAGAGTTTGTGCTGACGGTCCCTTCGGTGGTGTCGCTGGAACTGACAGGGATGGTCACGTTGGCTGAGGGTGCTGACTTCAATACCACGGTGAAGCTAACCGATCCGCCAGCTTCCGTAGTGGTCGCGGACGGGGTAGGGGAGGAGACTTGTATCCCGGTCTTTGAGCGAACCAGTTCGTAGACGTCCAAACGTCCGCCGGTTACGGTCCGTCCGGCTAGCGATGAAGTAGGTGCTACGCTTTGCAGTAGGGCCTGTCGGATCGATGAGGCAGAGGTTCCAAGGGGTTGGGTCGACGCGTAAAGAGCAATAGCGCCCGAGACGTGAGGTGTTGCCATCGAAGTCCCGTTGTAACTTGCGTAAGTATTCGATGGTACTGTCGACCAGATGCCTGAACCGGGTGCCCCAAGGTCAACGCTTGCGCTTCCGAAATTGGAGAAACCTGAGATTGCTCCAGTATTCGTGATCGACGCGACGGAAATTACTGCATCATACCCAGCCGCTGCGGTAGTGCTGTAGCTGGCCGGGTAGAAGGGAAGCGTATCGTTGTTATCGCCGATGCTATCAGATCCCCCGTTACCGGCTGCCGCAACGAACAAAATATTCCTGTTCGCACCTCGTGCGATCGCATCCAACAGAGCCTGGGAGAATCCACCTCCGCCCCAAGAATTACTAGTGGCAACAATGTTGAGCCCATGGCGAGCCTTCAAGTCGGTCGCATAGTCTATGGCTCTGATAGCATTGGCAGTCGTTCCACCACTTGCGCCAAGGAACTTGATCGGGATCATGGTCACATCCCATGCGACACCTACAACCCCCGTACCGTTTCCTCCTGTAGCTCCAATAGTCCCAGCGCAGTGGGTGCCGTGATCGTCCCCAGTACCATCATACACACTGTTGTCGTTGTTCGCGAAATCCCAACCCCGCGTATCGTCGATAAACCCGTTGTTGTCGTTGTCGATTCCATCTCCAGCGATCTCAAAAGGATTGAGCCACATGTTGTCTACCAAATCTGGGTGCAGGAACTGCACACCCTCATCGATGACTCCGACGAAAACACTCGAATTACCGGTGATATCATCGTTCCAAGCCTTCTCCGCTTGGCTACCGAATTGATTCGTGGTGCCCGCGGGGCCCACAGCGTTGGGCGAGTCATTGCTGTACATTCCCCAGAGGCTACCGTTCGTATACTGAGTGTCGTTGCTCACTACCGACGGTCGATAGATATAGTTCGGCTCAACGTAGAGCACGTTGGGATTCTTCCTGAGTGTATTCATCGCCGACTGCATATCGACGCCAGGATTAAGAATCACTCTCTGCAGAACGCCGGTGCCCGCGTTCTGCATCGTTTTGGTCTGGATGGTTTCAGCAACTGTGACGGAAGCATCCAGCGCTGCGGAAACTCTCTGAGGGCCCAGCGCAGTCGGAGCATACTGCACAAGAAGTTCGTTGCGAACGGCTTCCCTACCTTCGATCAGTATTGGATTGGTGAGATCAGATGCCAGCAACCTTCGTGATTCCAGGAGCTCAATCTGCAGCTTTGTACGAAAGTGGAGTCTCGCGGTTCTTCGCATGCGTTTCATCATTATGCCTTCCGAGAAGAGTTGTCGGTAACCTGACATTGAGGGACCGGAGTAGTCGATGAGCAGATCGTTCGACTCGGCATACTCCGGAAGACTGTTGGCTCAAGCAAACCGAAGGATTGTATCGAAAAATCCCTCTAGTCGCTCCCCGTTTTCCCCAAAAATTCATGTATCTAACGAACTGTTAAGAGATCGGCTGCAGGAAATTGAATGCTGAGAGCTATACTGCCAAAAGCGTTGCGAAACGCTCGTTTTGATCGATTCCCACGGGGTTCCCGTGATTTTGACTCGCACGATCGGATTTAGCCTTACATGTTCGGTTTGAATCGACTCATTGCGCGAACACTCGAGATTCCGACCAGCCATCGATCGTAGCGAAGGAAAAGCACCAGCCGTTCTGGAATTTGCGGCGGGCGAATCGATCCAGTCCCCTGGCCAGCCATTTCACGGTTTCGCTTTGATCGTCAAAGGCAAAGCAGCATTGACATCACTTGATGCGTCAGGAAAGGTTGTTGATATTGGCGAAATGGGACCGGGGGAATGCTTCGGTGATCAAGTCGCGATTGGCAATTCGACCGAAGCGGTGGGTATCCAAGCTACAGACGACATTACCATCCTCGTCTTCGACAATCACTCGATAGGCGACCTCTTGAAAAACTCTCCCTCCCTAGCAGCCGAAATCGGCGATGCGATCGCCGTTGATTGCATCAGCCTCACCTTGCGGGCTATTCCCGAGTGATTTCATCTGTCAATCCACTTGATTCATTCATCTCACTAAGCACGCCAAGGATCCCGCGATAGATTCCGCGAGACTTGAGGCGTGAATGGACTCCCCGAAGGCATGCACCAACGACCATGTGGAAACGAAAAACCGTTTCCGCTAAATTAGCGTGTCACGCGACGGATATCCAAGAATTCTTATGAAGATGCAACTAAGCCGACGGGCCTTAAGGAGTTCTTATGCTTGAAACCATCCATAGAAACAAGAAGTTCATCGCCCTTTTTCTGGCTGTAGGCTTCATGGCGCCGATGCCTGGACCTGTAGCCGATGCTTGTTCGCGTGCGACGTGGATCGGTCGAGACGGCTCGGTGATCACCGGACGCACGATGGATTGGCCGTACGACTTCAATACGCACTTCTATGTGATCCCGAGAGGCGAGAAGAACGAAGGGCTCCCAGGTGGACACAATTGGGCGAGCAAATACGGAGTGGTGGTCGCCGCAGGCGCTGCCAATCCCGGCGGACCTATCAATGGTGTCTTTGATGGGATGAACGAGAAAGGGCTCGGCGGCAATATGCTTTATCTCGCCGAGACCGACTTTGGACCAGAGCCAACCAACGGCAAGCCTCGGATCTCGTGGACCGCTTGGTTGCAATATGTGCTCTCCAACTTTGGCACGGTCAGTGAAGCCGTGGAAGCGATGAAAGCCGAACCTGTCTACTTGGTTCCAGTCGGCTTTGGACCCGGAGGAGCAGGACATCCGACCGTTCACTTATCGCTGAGTGACCCAAGCGGCGACTCCGCGATCCTCGAATACCTCAACGGTAAACTGGTGATTCACCATGGTCGCCAATATCAGGTCATGACCAACAGCCCCACCTACGATCAGCAATTGACGCTCAACAGCTATTGGTCTCGCCAGGACGGCAGCAAATTCCTGCCAGGTTCTCATGCCTCGGAGGATCGTTTCGTCCGCGCTTCCTATTATCTCTCCAAACTGCCCGATACCGATCAAGCTCGCCAGCAGGTTGCGGGAGTCTTCAGTGTGATGCGAAACGTTTCGGTACCTTGGGGAACCATTGATCCCAACCATCCCAATCTCGCGCCCACCTACTGGCGAACGGTGCTGGATCATACGCGCAGGGTCTATTACTTCGAGTCGGCCCTCAGTCCATCGGTTGTCGCCGTCGATCTCAAGCAAATCGATTTTGCACCGGGTTCCGGAGTCCGTAGCGTCCCGCTTGAGGGAGAAGCCGGATGGCAATTGCAGGGGATCATCAACAAGGAATTCAAGCCCGCAAAACCGATCTCCTATCTCGCTCCTGCGAAATAGGAATCGCAATTCCAATAAGCGATATGACTCCATCGCATCTGCTCATGACGGTTTATATGTAATGGTCGCAAAGAGCCTAGGACTTGTCTTGCTTGCCGTGACGACTGTCTTGGCAGAGACATCGATAACATGCGCTGAAGACCGCCCCAATATCCTGTGGTTGACCAGCGAAGATCATGGGCCCGCTATGGGTTGCTACGGGGACCCACTTGCGCGCACTCCGCATGTCGATGGTTTAGCCACTAAAGGGATGATTTTTCGAACGGTCTGGTCCATTGCTCCCGTTTGCGCACCAGCTCGAACCGCAATCATCACGGGGCTCTATCCATCGAGTAGCGGTGGCTTGCATATGCGGTCGATGGTGACTCTCCCCGAGCACATTCGCGCGCTGCCTCAAATCCTACGTGGCGCGGGCTACTATTGTTCCAACAACAACAAGACAGACTACAACGTTCGATTCACTGGAAAGGTTTGGGACGAATCCTCCAACAAAGCCCATTGGCGGAAACGCGAGAAAGATCAGCCGTTTTTCGCCGTCTTCAATTCGACCAAGAGCCATGAAAGCCAAATTCGAAAACGACCCCATCAAGCGATCACCGATCCAACGAAAGTCCGCGTTCCAAGCTACCACCCAGACACTCCCGAGGTTCGTCAGGATTGGGCACAGTACTACGATCAAGTCAGCCAAGCGGATGCAGATGCTGGCCAGCATCTTGCGGAACTTGAAAAATCAGGGCTTGCCGACGACACGATCGTTTTCTACTTCGCAGATCATGGAAGCGGCATGCCTCGCAGCAAGCGATGGCCTTGCAATTCGGGCCTGCAAGTTCCGATGGTGGTTTACTTCCCGCCCAAGTGGCAGCACCTCGCTCCCAAGGAATACGTTGCCGGAGGCACATCGGAACGTCTAGTTAGCTTCGTAGACTTGGCACCTACAATTCTCAGTGTGGCAGGCATCCAACCACCGGACTGGATGCAGGGACATCCGTTTGCAGGCACCTTTCAGTCGAATCCTCAACCATTTCTATTTGGCGAGCGCGGTAGGATGGATGAAAGGATGGATCTAGTCCGAAGCGTGACCGATGGTCGTTTCGTCTATCTCCGCAATTATTTCCCACACGTATCCCAGGCTCAGCACGTCTCCTACCAATTCGAGACTCCGACCACGCGAATCTGGTACGAGTTGTTCCGAGCAGGCAAAACCAGTGAGGCCCAGTCACTGTTCTGGCGAGTGCCTAAGCCGGTTGAGGAGCTTTACGATTTGCAGTCGGATCCAGATGAAGTGATTAATCTCGCCAACTCGCCCGAGCATCGATCTGTCCTACAGAGATTTCAGGATGCATCGCGAGAACATATCCTCTCGATTCGAGATGTTTGCTTGATGCCCGAACAAGAGATGCTGATGCGTTCCGAGGGTAGTTCGCCCTATGAATTCGCGAGAGATGATAGCGAGTATCCTCTCGCACGCATTCTTGAAGCCGCCCAGATCAGTTCCAATTTATCCGAAGCCGCTGTACCAGAGTTGCTGGATTCGCTGAAGGCAAGCGACAGTGTGGTTCGTTATTGGGCGGCGCTTGGACTGCTGATTCGAGGCGATCCAACGGTCTCGCGAAACGAGCAAGTACTTCTGGCGGGTCTTGAGGACTCGTCTGTCGATGTGCGGATCGTCGCAGCTCAGGCTTTGGGTAGCTTTGGGTCGGAGGCTACTCGCGAGAAGGTGTTGCAGGTTCTCGGATCGCTAGCGGATTCAGAGAGGCATGGAGTGTTAACTGCCATGGCCGCACTTTCGGCGATCGAATCGCTCGGTGATCGGGCTGCATCGTTGAGGCCACTGATCGCGAAACGAAAGACCGAGGGCCCATCTCCCGACGAGCGCTACGATAGCTACGTCCCAAGGCTCGTCGCGAATATCTTGCAAAACAAGAATGCCCCGTAGAAACCGACTGTGCTCGGTTCCCGCTCGAAATGTCAGCTTTACTGACGCACTACGTGCTCCCCAACAATTAAGTGCCACCCACCTAATTTGCACAGACCAACCGGGGCCACGCTTCGATAAGGATCTATAAATCGCTAGATCGGTACGGTGCTAAACACTTTGACGGAACGGCGAGGGGCCAAAAATCGAAGAGGGGCATGAATTCTCCCACCATTTCCCGCACCAAGCGCAGCGCCATCCAGGCGGTCGCTTCCTCACTGCGGAGGATTGGGCCGATCGGTCTCACTTTGCCTTAGGTATTGCCCCAGATAAGCCGCACTCAAGTTGCGGCAAAGATCCGGCGCACCGCCCGCTGGCCTCGTCGCCAGCGGTGCTGATGCGCTGTTGCGTCTTGTGCCAACGAATCCGGCGTCCCGGCAGCGCTCCCTTGGTAGTACTTCTTGAATCTCCAAACCAAGTCCAACCACAACGA
>CAYXFO010000146.1:0-9813 GCA_964464255.1 uncultured Pirellula sp. | reverse complement strand
CCAGGAACGGGCTTGATCATTTTTCGCCAACCATCCTTTGCCGGTTGGATCGGGATGAAGCCGACGAGATGACACAAAGCGAGATTGGGTTGGTTTCTCACGATCCCAAAGCGTTTGGGACAAGTAAACCCTTGGATGTGAGGGAAGCGTGGGAGCGTGCGAGCGACTTTTGTCGGCTGTGTCCAGTAATTGTCGAAACCGGAACGCACGGGCTCGTTTTTCGAATTGGTTTTCTGCCACTTGTACTTGCGAACGTGAAACGAGAGGAAACGAACATGAGCAACTAGGGAATCATGGAGGGTATCTCCACGAAGAAGCAAACCGTCATGTGGGCTTGAATGCGGGACTCTTCCCCCGAATATCCGAAGTTTATTTCAACTCTGGTTTCGACTCCGATCGCTTGGGGTGACTTGCAAGGCGGTCCGAGCAAACTCATAATCCCGTGGCGGCGGGCGAGAGGCCGGCTGATTCCCTTCACCCAATTTCCCCTTTCCTCAAGTGGTTCAACGTGACACCCCCCGTCTACAGCTTCCAAGGAAAAAACGCGCTCGTTACTGGCTCCTCCAAAGGGATCGGGCGATCGACCGCGATCGCGCTGGCTCGCGGTGGGGCTAATGTCACCATCAACTGCAGCTCAAGCGTCCATGAAGCCGAAAAGGTCGCCGAAGAGATACGGGCCATGGGCCGAAAGGCACTCGTTGTCCAGTGCGATGTCTCCGATCAGTCGGCCGTCGAAGCCATGGTCGCCAAGACCGTCGAAGCCTTCGGTTCCCTCGATCTGTTCGTCTCCAATGCGGTCTACAGCGATCGGCAGAGCATGATCGAAGCGGATATGAAAGGCTTCAAGAAGACGATCGATGTCTCGATGTGGGGCGCGTTCTTTGGACTCCGCGCTTCGGCGCAACAAATGGTTCAACAAGGCAAAGGCGGAGCGATCACCATCGTCAGCTCCCCTCACGCGAATATCCCGTTCCCAACGGCCATGGCCTACAACATGGCTAAGGCAGCTATCGACCATATGGCTCGCACCGCGGCTATCGAACTCGTTCGATTCGGCATCCGCGTCAACGTCTTCCACCCCGGCTGGATCGATACCCCCGGCGAACGCAAGTTCTTCTCCGAAGACCAACTCGCGGCCGGATCGGTGAATTTGCCAGCAAGACGACTCGGCACATCGGACGAAATGGCGCACGGCATCTGCTTCAGTCTCAGCGATGAAGCGGCCTACATGATCGGCAGCACGCTGACCATGGACGGAGGAGCTCAGCTCCCGTGGTGGTCTAAGCGAGAAGAAGGTGGCCAATAAGGCGCAACACCATGCATCACTTGGATCACTTCGCCGAACCGATTGAAGGACTCCGTCGCGTAGGCCATCAACTGTGGACTCGCGGTTGGTCGCTGGGGACCTCGAGCAACTACAGTGTCGTCGTTGAACGCGATCCATTGCGGTTGATCATCACCGCCAGCGGCAAGGACAAGGGGCACCTCGGCCCACACGATTTCGTCATGGTGGATGATCAAGGTCAGTCGGTCGTGGAAGGGCAACCCAAGAGCAGTGCGGAAACCATGCTCCATTGCCTGGCGGCTCGGCACGGTGCCGGAGCGGTTCTCCACACCCACAGCGTTTGGGGGACACTGCTGTCAAACCATTTCGCGGCTGTCGGGGGGATTCGCATCTCGGGCTTCGAAATGCTCAAGGGACTCGAAGGGATCACCACGCACGAATCGAGTTGCTGGATCCCCATCTTCGAAAACACTCAGGACATCCCGGCTCTGGCTCGGCAGGTCGAAACCTACCTCCAGAGCGAGGGACGTGAACCCTGTTGGGCCTATCTGATCCGAAAACATGGCATGTATACCTGGGGACGGGACTTGGCCGAGGCGACCCGGCACATCGAAGTGCTCGAGTTTCTTTTGGAATGCCTCGGGCGAACCACGCGGCTCGTGTAAATGTCTTGGGATCACCTACCCGTGGGTCGGAGCAACTGAGATGGTTGGCTCAGGCCGAGCATGGTAAACTCCGTGAGTATCTCCATTCACCCTGGCTTCCCATCCCGTGAGGTGGTTCGTTGCAAAAGGAAAAACACAAGTCTGCGCCCCATCGAGAGTGCAGCCTTCATTACGAATCGCTCATCGCCGACCCAAGGATAGACCAAGCCCGGGCGTTGCTTGCTGCGGCAATGGAGGAGCAACGATCCAAGATTGATGCGATTCGGCCTCCTGATCCGGAATTGATCGAACCGTATCAGGCCAAGCTCGCTCGATTGGCTAGCGCACGTGGCGGCGCACCGTACTTTCCCTACATCAGTAGCGGTCTTGGAAACGGCCCGTTCGTGCAACTCGGCGATGGCAGCGTCAAACTCGATTTCATCGTCGGCATCGGGGTTCATGGCATGGGGCATTCCGATCCACGCATGCTGCAGGCAACCGTCGATGCTGCTCTCGAAGACACCGTCATGCAAGGGAATCTGCAGCATGACGAATCGTCGCTGTTGATGTGCGAAAAGTTAATCGGGCTCGCGCGGCAGCAGGGAGCGAAGCTCGATCACTGCTTGCTCAGCACCAGCGGCGCGATGGCTAACGAGAACTCGCTCAAGATTGCGTTTCATCATCGTGCTCCTGCATCGCGCGTGATTTGCATAGACAACTGCTTCGCTGGGCGAACCATTGCACTAGCGGCCTTGACCGATCGACCTGCCTACCGCAGCGGGATTCCAGCCGCGCTCGATGTCGATTACATCACCATGTTTCATCCTCGCGATCCCGAGGGCACAACACGCAGCGCCATGGAGGGTCTGCATCGATTGCTCGATCGCTACCCCGGTCAACACGCATGCCTTTGGCTGGAATTGGTCGCTGGCGAGGGGGGCTACTATCCAGGGACCGCAGAGTACTTCAAGGGACTGTGCAGCCTCTGCCGAGAGCGGGGCGTGCTGATCATCTTCGACGAGGTTCAAACTTTTTCACGTTTGAGCCGACCGTTCGCTTTTCAGCATTTCGGATTGGATGAATATGCCGATATCGTCACGCTGGGGAAGATCACTCAGGTGTGCGCGACCCTCTACGGAACGGGGCTCAAGCCCAAGGGACCGATCTTGTCGCAGACCTTCACCGCGTCAACAGCATCGATTCGATGCGGACTAGCGGTGCTCGATCATCTTCTGACCAAGCATTGTTGGGGAGAGGATGGCTGGAACATGCGACGGCATCACTATTTTCGAAAACGCCTCGAGGCGATTGCGGCGAAGTATCCCGGTCGACTCAGCGGCCCTCACGGTGAAGGGATGATGATCGCCTTCACGCCAGGAGACGGATCCGAAGAGACGGCCAAGAAGGTACTGACCCGATTGTACGATGAAGGCTTGATGGGATTTGTCGCAGGAAGCAATCCGACACGACTTCGATTCCTTCCTCCACCCGGAGTCACGGAGGAATCGCATATCGATTTGGCATGCGATTGCATCGAACGAGTAATTAGGACCCTTTAGACGATGAGTACCCAAGTGGCAAAGCCTCACCAGGTCACGGTCGACGATTGCGTGGTGGATCTCAAGAATCGATACATCGCAGCCGCCCTCGCTTTATTGTTTCCAGCCGCAGGTCACTTTTATCAGGGACGCAAAAACAAGGCGTATCTGTTCGCTGCATGCATCCTTGGGTTGTTCCTTATGGGGATGTTTATCGGCAAAGGGCGAGTCGTTTACTGTTCTTTCTCCGCCGATGATTTTCGGATCCAGTATCCCGCACAGGTTTTGGTCGGTTTGCCTGCCGCCCCGAGTTTGCTGCAGGCGTTTATCGGAAAACAGCCTCCCCAGCGCAATCTCTTGAAAGGATTCATGGCGCCGCCGGTCGATCGTGCGATGTTATCGAAATGGCATTTGGAGTCCTCTGCGGGTTTTGAACTGGGAACTCTGTACACGGCAGTCGCAGGCTTGCTCAATCTCCTGGTGATCATGGATGCATTCGCTGGACCTATGCCAATGCCCCAGTCCAATCAACGTCGCAACAAGCAGCCAACTCCTTCTTGATTTTCCATGCAAATACTCTCTCTACTCCGCGAGCGATTCGCTGCGGTCCTGAACGATCTGATCGATAACCCGCAACTCGTGGCATCGTCGCTGGAACGGATTGTCCCCTCGCGCGAACCGCAGCTCGCCGATTATCAGGCCAATATCGCGATGCCGCTCGCTAAACCGCTCGGCAAGCCACCGCTGGAGATCGCAAAGTCGGTTGTCGATCGTCTCAAGCTCGATGATGTTTGCGAGACCGTTTCGATCGCAGGTGCGGGGTACATCAATCTCAAGCTCAGTCCGAAGTGGATGTCGAGTCAATTGGATAGCGCGACCTTCGATGATCGCATTGGAGTCGAGCGAACGACGGATCCAAAGACGTTTGTGGTCGATTACTCCTCCCCGAACGTGGCCAAGCCCATGCACGTCGGGCATATCCGATCCACCGTGATCGGTGCTGCGATCGCCAACACCCTGCGATTCCTCGGCCATCGAGTCATCACCGACAATCATCTCGGGGACTGGGGAACTCAGTTCGGCATGATCATCTACGGATACAAACACTTCCGAGACGAGTCTGCGTATCAACGCCAACCGGTCGCGGAGTTGAGCCGTTTGTATCGTCACATTCAAGCGATGATCGCGTATCAAGAGGCCGTCGCCAATCTTCCCAAAATGGATGCCAATATCCAACAAGCTTCGCATCGTGTGGATGTAGCGAAGAAGAAGCTTGAGGAGACTCCGCAGGACAAGAAAGCGGCCAAGGAACTGCAGGCGGCTCAAAACAAACTTCAAGAGGCCCATGACGATCTGGCGGCTAAACAAGAGTTGATCGCGCAAGCCGAGTCAAGCCCGACGCTTTTGTCCGATGCCAAGATGCATCCCGATCTCAATAGCTGCGTGTTGGCCGAAACCGCTGCGCTCCATCGAGGTGAAAAGGAAAACTTGGCTTTGTGGAACGAGTTCCTGCCTCGTTGCTTGGACGAGATTCATTCGGTGTACGATCGGCTCGGAACTCGATTCGACCACGAATACGGCGAGAGCTTCTACCACGATCTGCTCGGATCGGTGATCGACGAACTGTTTGCAAAGTCACTCGCTGTCCCCAGCAACGGCGCGATCTGCGTCTTCCTCGATGGCTTTGATGCTCCCATGATCGTCCAAAAGCAGGATGGTGCATATCTCTATGCAACGACCGATATCGCGACGGCGATGTTTCGCGAGCGGGAGTTCGAACCGGATGCATGTTTGTACGTTGTCGACCATCGCCAGAGCGAGCACTTCAAAAAACTGTTTGCGGTTCTCGAAAAGATGGGCTACCAACACACCCAGTTCAAACACATCAGCTTCGGAACAGTACTCGGCAAAGATGGCAAACCATTCAAAACCCGTTCGGGGAGTACGGTGGGTTTGGAGCCGCTGCTGGACGAAGCGGTCGAGCGGGCGTGGGCCGTTGCATGCGACCCCAACCGATTGCAAGTAGCCGGTATCGAAATGGATGAATCGGAAAAGCGGCAAGTCGCCGAGATCGTCGGAATCGGTGCGATCAAGTATGCGGATCTATCGCATAATCGCGAGAGCAACTACGTCTTCGATATGGACAAGATGGTGCAGCTCGAGGGTAACACGGCCGCCTACATTCAGTATTCCTATGCACGCACACGCAGCATCCTGCGCAAGGCCGAAATGCAGGGTTGGACGCGCGAGAAATGGGAGACGGCAACGATCGATCTGCAGGCTCCGGTCGAGATCGCTCTGGGACTGCAATTGATCCGGTTCGAGGAGACGCTCAAACATTCCATGCAGGATTATCTGCCGAACGTGATTACCGAGTATCTATTCGATACGGCGAAATTGTTCAGCAGTTTTTTTGACCAGTGCCCCGTGCTCAAGGCGGAGACCGAGGCGATCGGTCTGTCGCGATTGAAGTTGACCCATCTCGTCGGCCAAACACTCAAGGTCGGTTTGGACTTGTTGGGGATTCAAGTCATCGAGCGGATGTGATCGCACAAGAAGAGCGATCAGCCGTCAGGGTTGTCCAACAGTTCTTGCAATCGCGATCGCAATTGCGGTGAGAATCGATCCAGCCAAGTTGCATCGATCAAGCCAATCGAGATCATGTCGAGGATATGCACCTGATCCTTTCTGCGAAAGGATGTCAGTTTCATCTTGACCAGTCGCTCGAAGGGCAGTGTCCGGGCGTCTTCGATCCATTCGTACTGATCGATCTCAGGAACAGGTTCCGTGTATTCCTCGCGAACTTTTTTGCCGGCAAAGAGCACATGCACCGCGTCGCGTGCTTTGGCATTCGGTCCATCGAGGAACATGGTGATTCCGGCTGCACGTCGGAAAACAAACCCAGCAGCTTCCAGTACCGGAATCGCTCGCTCTAAATCGGATTCGTTGAGAATGATATCCACATCCTGCGTGGCTCTGACCACCGATTCATCCACCTGCGACACCCAATGCTGAACGGCGTTGCCCCCGATGATGGCATACGGAATGTTGGCTGCATTGAGGGCTCGAGTGACCCTTCGCAATCGATCCTTGACTTTTTCCACGGCTCGCTCAATCCTTTCCCAGAGGGCATCACCCGTGTATTTGATTTCAATCATTTGATAACTCCTCTCGATGATTATAGCACGGAACGGATCGAGATGCCGCTGCGAAAATAGATCGCATCACGCTGCAGCAGAAATGACAGCATCCTCTTTTCGTTCCCGGCAAGGCTTTGTGTTTGCGATGAAAACAAATTACGATAACGATCTGGTTCGGACGTGCCTTCCATGGCGACGTCGGTCCGCCTTCCTGTTTCCCTCCCCAAGATCCGATGCATCGAAAATCCCACACTCTCCTTTCGAGTTCCCGCATGAATCGCAATTCGTTTTGTTGGCTGAACTTTTTCACTGCCGCATTGGTGTCCGTCTTCGTTAGTATTCCACAGCAAGCTTTCGCAGAGGATAAGGACGTACCGGGTCGGCAGTTGCTGGCACCGCCCGATCGAGCGAAGCGACCGGACCTCAAGCCTGCGGCTTTGCCGATCGACTTCTTCCAAGGGGAACGGATCGCCATTATCGGGAATTCGCTCGGCGAAAAGATGAACCTCTACGGCTTCTTTGAAGCGAAACTGCATGCCGCTTTTCCGGATAAGCGGTTGATAGTTCGCAACTTCGCTCGCCCAGCAGACGAAGTGACCGTACGTCAACGCCCGGGTAATTACGCTCTGCTCGACGATCCGTTGTATCACTTCTCTCCCGATACCGTTTTCTGCTTCTTTGGATTCAATGAATCGTATGCGGGAGCGTCTGAGACAGAAGCCTTTGTTCGAAGCTATGTGAGTTTCCTAGAACAGTTCGCTGAACGATATACGCGTGACGAGACTGGCGGCAAAGTTCGATTCGTGCTGGTCGCACCGATCGCTTTTGAGGACACCAACGACCCGCTTCTTCCGGATGCTGCTCCGATCAATCAACGCATCTCGGCGTACTCGCAAGCCCATCGTCAAGTCGCAGCCCTGACCGGCTGGCCGGTGATTGAATTGTTCGAGGAAACCAAGTCTGCCTTCGAATCGCAGAAAGGATGCCAATACACGCTGGCTGGTTTTCAGGTGAACGCACAAGGAGCTTCACTAGTCGCCGATGTTCTGTGCGACAAACTTCTGGGCAAGCCGCAGCGCGATGCGTTGAAGGCATGTCCCTCGGAACGATTGGCCCAGCTTCGCGAACTAGTCGACGACAAATCGTGGTTGCACCAGCAAGATTACCGCATGGTCAACGGTTGGTACGTTTACGGTGGACGGCGAACTTGGGATCACGAGACGTTTCCTCGCGAGTACAACAAGATTCGACAAATGACCGAGGTGCGTGACAAAGCTCTTTGGTCCGTTGCCTCCGGAGGTCCGATGCCAAAGACCGATGATCAAGCGACTGAGTCATTGATCGTTCCTCCCACCCGGTTCGGAACACCGACGCAAAGCTACTCGGAACCGAAAGAGCTTCGATACCTATCGCCCGACGAATTCATCGCGGCCACTCAAGTCCCAGAAGGTTTGGAAATCAAACTGTTCGCGGACGAAACGATGTTTCCCGAGCTTGCCAAGCCGGTGCAACTCAACTTCGACAATCGGGGCAGATTGTGGGTGGCGTGCATGCCTACTTATCCACAGTGGCGGCCCGGTGATTCGCGGCCCAACGACCGACTCCTGATTCTCGAAGATACCGATGGAGACGGCAAAGCGGATCGCTCCAAAGTCTTCTACGATCGATTGCACTGTCCTACTGGGTTTGAGTTCTTCAACGGTGGCGTTTTGGTGGTCGACCAGCCGCGATTGATTTGGCTCAAAGACAACGATGGGGATGATCGAGCCGATCAAGTGGTCGAGTATCTCGATGGTTGGGGAACAGATGATACACACCACACGATTGGTGCTTTCGAGTATTCGCACGGTGGACTTCTTCACATGCTCGAAGGGGTTGCGATGAGCACTACCCTCGAGACGCCATGGGGACCCAAGCGATGGTCGGGCGCGGCAGGCAGCTATGTGTTCGATCCGAAGACATTTGAAATTTCACGGTTCACCACTCCCGGTTACGGGAATCCATGGTGCATGATGTTCGAGCCATGGGGGCAAGGGATCGTAGGGGACGGCACCAATGCCCAGCAGCATTGGGCGACCGCCTTGTCCGGCAACCAAATCGGTCCGCGGCGAGGGTTGAATCCTATTTTCGACAACCAAGGGATGCGGCCCGCGTTGGGGAACGAATTGATCTGGTCTCGGCACTTTCCGGACAGCATGCAGGGGCAACTCACTTATGCTTGTGTCATCAACATGAACGGTATGCCACGCTTTGAAATGCGAGACGATGAGGCAGGGTTCGCTGGCAAGCGGATCATGCGAGCCGATGGAACTCCGGACGATTTGATTCGCTCGAGCGATAAAAACTTTCGACCCGCAGATCCGCAGATCGGCCCCGATGGAGCTCTCTGGTTCGGAGACTGGAGCAACGCGCTCATCGGACACATGCAGTATTCGCAGCGAGATCCGAATCGAGACCATGTCCGTGGACGAATCTATCGACTGATTGCCAAGGATCGACCGCTGGTCAAGCCGGCCATTCAGTTCGGCAAGAGCGAAAGTGAACTGCTCGAGCAGTTGCGTGAAGTTGAGCCTCGCACACGAGCAAGGGTACGGCGAGAATTGTCCGATCGCGATCCGGCCTTGGTATCCAAAGCCGTCGCCGCTTGGTGGCCGACGATTTCGAAGGCCGACCCGCAACGGGATCTGTTGCTGTGTGAAGCCATGTGGGTGCTGCAAACGCATCATCGAATCGACAACGCGCTGATGGAGCAAATCGGTGCGTCGGCCGATCCGCGAGCCCGGGCAGCGGCTGTGCATGTCTGGAGTGATCTGAGTCGCGTCGCCCCTTCGGCATTCGATAAGATTGTGCAGGCGTCGAGCGATCCGCATCCTCGGGTTCAGGCCGAGGCTGCCAGGGCCTTGAGCTATTTCCAGAGCGAAGCGAGTGTCGATGCGTTGCTCAAGATGGTTGAGAATCCGATGGATCCTTGGTTGGCATACATCGCAGAACATGCGATCGCCGCGACTCAGTCGACATGGGAGCCGATGTACAAGTCGGGAGAACTCGCAAAGAAGAGTCCTAAGGGGATCGAAGCGGTCGATCGTTTCCTCGCATCGAATGGCCCTGGGATCGCCGCTGAAAAACATATCAAGTTGTTGGTCCAGCCCGCTGAGACAAGCAAACAGGTAGCTCGCAACAATGCCTATGCGGCCCTTGAATCGTTG
>CAYXFO010000145.1:0-9847 GCA_964464255.1 uncultured Pirellula sp. | reverse complement strand
CGATGTCGTCAGCACCTCAACCTGAGTTCAAGCCATTCGTCTCTGACCAGGAAAGTATCCCGGAGTTGACGTGGTTCCCGATCATCATGGGGGCTTTGCTAGGTATCGTCTTCGGGGCTTCGTCGATGTACTTGGTACTCAAGGTCGGCTTGACCGTGTCGGCCTCGATTCCGGTTGCCGTTCTATCGATCACGTTGTTCCGACTTATCTCGAACGTGACCGGACTGAGACGCACTACGATTCTCGAAAACAATGTCGTGCAAACGACCGGATCCGCGGGTGAATCGCTGGCTTTCGGGGTAGGGTTGATCATGCCAGCGCTGTTGTTGCTCGGTTTCGATATCGATGTGATCCGGGTGATGACCGTGAGTGTCTTCGGAGGGCTACTGGGAATTCTACTGATGATTCCTCTTCGACGTGCATTCATTGTCGAGCAGCATGGAAAGCTCATGTTTCCAGAAGGCAAAGCATGCGCGGAGGTTCTCGTTGCAGGCGAGAAGGGGGGAGCGACCGCATCGATGGTGTTCTCCGGATTCGGCTTGGCCTTCATCTATCAAGTCTGCATGCAAGCGCTTCATCTGTGGAAAGAGGTCGCCGCTACTCCGCTTAGTTGGACTACTGCCGGAAAAACTGTTGGACTCAAAGGAGCGACACTCAGTATGGAGTTGTCTCCTTCGCTGCTAGGCGTTGGCTATATCATCGGACCAAGGATCGCCAGCATCATGGTCGCCGGTGGCGTATTGGCCTATCTGGTCATCAGTCCGATGATTGTCTTTTTCGGTGGAGACTTAACGGTTCCGCTTGAACCTGGCACCAAACTGATCAGCGAGATGAAAGACGGCGAAATCCGCAACTCTTACATTCTGTATATCGGCGCCGGAGCGGTCGCGGCAGGCGGCATCTTCAGCATGATCAAAGCCCTTCCGATCATTTTCGCCGCGATCATCACTTCGTTCCGCGATCTGTTCGCTTCGCGAGACAAGTCGGCAGGCAACGCTCGTCGCACCGATCGCGATTTGCCTCTGCCCTTGATCTTGCTCGGCAGTATCCTCTTAGTCATCGGCTTGATGGCGGTGCCACAACTCGGTCTAGGGTTCGACACCAAAGGAATCGCCGGGGCGATAATGATCGTGATCTTCGGTTTTCTCTTCGTAACCGTCGCATCGCGATTGACCGGTGAGATCGGCTCCTCTTCCAATCCGATCTCGGGCATGACCGTCGCTACGCTGTTGCTGACCTGCCTGATCTTGCTCGGTTTGGAAAGCTTCGGTTGGGTAGAAATTGACAAGACCATCAAGCTCACCGCGTTGACGATCGCTGGCGTGGTTTGCATCGCTTCCTCGAACGGTGGCAGCACGGCGCAGGCGCTCAAGACAGGGCATCTGGTCGGTGCCACACCCGCCTCGCAACAACTCGCAATCCTGACAGGTGCGTTCACCTCCGCGCTCGTTGTCGGATTGGTTCTCCTAGCGATGAACGAAGCCAATTCGACCTATAGCAAGAAAGCGATTGAACCGTACAAGGATGTGGTGATCGACGTCAGTACTCTCAAGAACAAAGACACGGTTCATTCCGGTCGCTACGCATCTGAGGACAAGAACGAATACTTCGTTCTCAATTTAGGGCGAGCCGAAACCGGTGGGCAACTTCCGCCAGGTAGATACTTGATCGGTAGCGATGGCAAACCTGCCTATTTGGTGGACCCGGCAATCAATGGCATGCTCAAGGAGGATGACGAAGGAAACGATATTACGAGCAACAAATTCGACGCGCCCAAAACAGTGCTCATGCAACTGATCATCGATGGAATACTCGATCGTCGGCTACCGTGGGGCTTGGTTCTCTTCGGCGTATTGATCGCCGTCACCTTGGAATTGAGCGGCGTGCCGAGTTTGCCGTTCGCAGTAGGTGTCTATCTCCCTCTTGCGGCGTCCACTCCGATCTTCGCAGGAGGCGTCATCCGATGGTTTGTCGATCGAGTGACACGCAAGAAGTCGGACAGCGAAGATGATTCGAGCCCTACAGTGTTGCTCAGTTCCGGTTACATCGCTGGCGGCGCCATTGCAGCGGTGTTGATTTCCTTCATGAACTTCTGGCCTGGAGTCCTGAAGGCGATCAACTTTGCCGAGGCGCTGCCCGAGGAAGGCAAAAAGGCTGTCTCGCTTGTCGCGGGCTTGATTCCCGAGTGGTGGTTCAAGAGTACCTACCCATCGTTGGTTGCTTTCGGCGTTTTGGCTTTGGTCATGCTGATCGTCGGGCTTGCAAGTCGTCCCAAGCAGCCAACGTCATGAATCGCATCGTGGGCTGGCTAAAGATTGCGTGGCGTTATCTCTGGCCGAGCCCTTATACGGTTCTTGGTTTTTGGCTGATGTTGGCACCTTGGAGCGGCCAACGACGCTGGATCGTACATCGTGGGACAATCGGCATTGTAGGCCCCGCAGTGGAGCGACTCCTGTCTCGGGCCCCGATTCACGGTGGTGCGGCTGCGTTGACCCTAGGACATACAATCTGGGCCGTCTCGGAATCGGCGTTCTACGAATCCTGGGATCACGAGTATGTTCACGTTCGCCAGTATGAACGCTGGGGCCCTCTGTTCCTGCCCGCCTACTTTGTCAGCGGTTGGTGGCAATGGATGCATCGTCGCGATGCCTACTGGGATAATCCCTTCGAGGTCGAAGCCCGATCGGGATTGCCATAGGAATGCAGGCGTTTCCCATCGAAGAAAGTGTGTTACGTCATTCCGCTTTGGGGCTATACTAGAGCTGCAAACCGAATCTTGAACGTTGAAGTTGCGTTTCTCGTATATATCCCAACCCGACGCGTGAGCGAGGGACACAGGAGGGAAAGTGTCGCGAGCGACGTAAATCCATCCCCAGCTTACGTTTCGTGTTATGATTGTGCCGAAAAGCGCAACTTCAATACTCATGCGTCGGTTTGTGATTACCTCAGACAAACCTATGGTTTCCCTCTTTTACTGCAACCGACTGCGAAGCATCTATCATACCACTCATGTTTTTGTTTAAACCTCCTCGGAAATCTCGTCGCACCCAGTGCATCCGAGCTTGGTTTGCGCGCTCGATAGTACTCTTGGTTGCAGTGATCGCATTCCCGGAGGTATCCGACGCCCAACAACGAAGCGATCTCGATCCATTCTTTGAGTCCAAAGTTCGACCGATACTTGCCAATCGATGCTGGACATGCCACAGCGGTGAGGCGGGGGAATCGAAGGGAAGTTTGCGACTCGATCACGGAACGCTTATCCGCAAGGGTGGTGACTCTGGGCCCGCAATTGTCGCAGGCAAACCCGACGAAAGCTTGATCTACCAAGCCGTTACCTATCAAGGGTACGAGATGCCGCCGGATGGACGGCTACCGCAAGAAGAAGTCGAGATTCTTCGAACTTGGATCGAGCGAGGAGCAGCATGGCCGGATGAACCATTGCCAGAGGATCGTACAGACGATACTTCATTCGATTTGAAATCACGCCGGGATTCCCACTGGGCTTGGCAACCTCGCAACATCAGCAGTCGCTCGCAACTCCCCTTCGATAGCTGGTCGCGAGATCCGATCGATACTTATATCTCCGGCAAAGTACGCGAAGCAGGACTTGAACCGAGCGTCTCCGCAGATCGAGTTGCATTGGCTCGCCGACTCTACCTGGATCTCCTGGGTATTCCTCCAACGGTGGAGCAAGTAGCTCGAATCATCAAGGATCCTCGCCCTGATTGGGATTCTGTCTTGATCGATGAGTTGCTTGCCGATCCGCAGTTCGGAGTCCGATGGTCCAGGCACTGGATGGATTTGATCCGCTATGCCCAATCCCGTGGTCATGAATTCGATGAAGACATTCCGGCAGGTGAGGCCTACCGAGATTATTTAGTGAGGGCGTTCAACAACGATCTGCCCTACGATCAATTCCTGATGGAGCATGTCGCAGGTGATTTGCTTGATTCGCCACGGCTGAACACTCAGTTTGGTTGCAATGAGTCGGTGCTCGCCACCGGTTTCTGGCATTTCGGAGATTGGGTGCACTCGCCGGTCGATACGCGCAAAGATGAAACCGATCGCTTCGACAACATGGTCGACGTAGCGAGCAAGACCTTTCTAGGGGTGACTGTCGCGTGCGCCCGATGTCATGATCATAAATTCGATGCGATCAGCACCGAGGATTACTACGCGCTTTTCGGTTATTTGCGGAGCAGCCACTATCGCTTGGTCCGTTACGAAACCGATATTGCCCATCGCGATGCCGCCAAACGACTCGAAACGCTGCGTGAGCCATTTCAAAAGGAAGTGCACAGCGTCCTTCAAGCATTGGCTGAAGATTGGACAAAGGTCGCTGAAACAACCGACATCGAAGCCGATCATGCGAAGAAATTGATCGATCGATGCGTTCAGTGGTCGAATACGGAAGCAACGCGTTATCCTCCGGACGACACACGAGTCGTATTCGATGCACGAACTCCGGATCGAGTCCTTTGGCAATCGGATGGAGTGGTCTTTGGAACCGACAGCAGCAAGCCTCTGACGGCCACGGCTCCTATGCGATCTGGCTCAACGTTGGGATTGATCCATCCTTTTGACGAAGGTGCCCGCGATCGTTTCTGGGATCCCATGACCCAGAAAGTCGATGCGGTGAATCGACAAAATCGCTATGCACAAGTTGCCGAAGCAGGAAAGATCCTGCCGACCAAAGCATTTCCACTACAGTCGGGCAAGGTGTCTTATTTGGTGCGTGGTTCATTCCGAGCCTTCGCCTCGGTCGATTCACATCGCTTGGTAGCTGGTCCCCTTCACGGTGAAACTCTGTTCGAAAACAGCGGACCCAACGACACCTATCGATGGGTCACTCATTCCTTGGATCGTTACAAAGGCAAAACCGTTCATATTGAGTTCTCTCCCCTCGCGGATAACGACTTTGCGATCGTGCAAGTTGTCGAAGGACTCCCGCCTCCGCCGAACAACGGGCAATCACCCTCTCCCGCAGTCGTGTTCGAAACCACCAAGGAAGCGGTTGCAACGTGGCTCAATCATCCCCAAGACATGACTGAGTTGCAGCGCGGGCGATGCGCTGCCGTTCTGGAAGAACTCGTACACCGTCCTGTGCCATGGTTGAGTGCCGAGAATTCAAATGCTCGAGCATTGGATGAAGTTGCGACTCGTTGGCGCAGTGCGGAATCGGCCTTGGCGGATTCTCTTCCCTGGCAATCGAAACTTGCGATGGCGATGCGCGATGGTAGCGGAATCAATGAGTTCGTTCTGATCCGCGGTAATCATCTCCGTCCAGGACATGAAATCCCACGCCGAAATCTCGAAGCACTAGCCCCGGGCAAGCATGCGTATGAAGGCACGGGGAGCGGGCGAGTGGCTTTGGCGAAACAGTGGTTGGAACCGTCGAACCCGTTGGTGTCGCGAGTGATCGTCAATCGCGTGTGGCATCATTTGCTGGGACGGGGATTAGCCGCGACGACCGATGATTTTGGCGTACTAGGCACGCCACCCACCCATCCGGAGTTGCTCGATACACTCGCCCAGGATTTCATCGACCGCGGATGGTCGGTCAAGGCATTGATCCGGTCGATTTGCTTATCGCAAACGTATCAGCAAGACTCTCGGGCGACTCCGCAATCGCAGGAAGTCGACCCCGACAATAAACTTCTGTCTCACGCTCGCGTTCGGCGTTTGGAATCCGAGGCAATACGAGATACGCTCTTAGCGGTCACCGGTGAGTTGGACCTCCGATGGATGCCGGAAAACGAAGCGAGCGTACCCGTTCACCTAACCGACTTTCTGGAAGGTCGAGGTCGCCCCAATCGGACGGGCCCGATGGATGGCCGCGGTCGACGCACTCTCTTCCTCGAGGTCCGACGCAACTTCCTCAATCCCATGATGACCGCCTTCGACATGCCTAACCCATTCAGCACGATGGGAAGAAGAAATGTTTCCAACGTGCCAGCTCAGGCACTGATCCTGCTCAACGATCCGTTTGTCCATGCATTGGCCCAACGGTGGTCAGATCGTGTCGTCACTCAATACGGAACGGATGAACAGCGAGTAACATCAATGTTGCAACAGGTATCGTTGCGGGAGCCCTCTTCGATTCAGATCGAGCAGGCGTTGGGGTTCATTCGCTCGGGTGAATTCGGGAATGCAAGCGATGCGTATCGGGCACTCGCGCATCTCCTTCTCAACCGAAAAGAATTGATTTTCCGCTTCTGAAGCCAACCCAGATTGCCGAAATTCAGGAAATTGCCATCTTTCGCGTGTCGATTTCCCTTTACGCAGTCCCTGCGATTCCTCTATTATGCGGTCGACATCGGTCAGCAAGATGCTGACCTTAAAAGGCCATAATCCACCGCGGTGTCGGACGAAGGTAACGAGAATGAGCGGTTTTTTCATCCTTTTGGTGACGAGTTTCCTCTTCGACGAACCTCTGCCAGCTCCCAAGCCCCCGCCTGAAGCATCGCGCGCGACAGCATCTCGTGCCGAAACCCTCCCTGCCCCCCGAAAATTGGCACCTGCGGAGGAAAACACGCGATTGATTTCCACCACGACACAACCTCCGTCGAGCCCTCCGATCGCAACCGGAGCACCCACTGCGGAAGCCAAAGTTGGATGGGGTGTCGATCCGTCCGATAGTTCGATGTACATGGTCATCCAGATCGCTCCTTCCGCAATTGAGACATTCGCTGCAGGTCAACGAGGACAGGAATTGACCAGTCGCATACCACCGATGCTTCGCAATCGCATAGAGAAGGTGATTGTCCGCTTCGGTACCGGTCCCGTGGAGCAGTTTCCATCCGAATCGGAACTTGCCAGCATGCCGTTGCCCAAAAGCACTCCTTCGCAATCACCACAGATCGCGAACCTCGATCGAAGAACCCCGGTCACCGTCGACCAGCCTCGTCCCACGGAAGTGATCCCGACTGCTTCGACGACGCAAATCCCAATCGTACCGGGTACGAATATGCCCAGTACAACGATACCCAGTACAACGATACCCAGTACAACGATACCCAGTACCTTTGCATCGCCGACGGTGACATCTCCACCTCCGGTCTGGAACAACAACACACCCGCGACCCGACCGACGGGAACCGTTGCGACCAACGATGGCTTCGCTCCGAACAATCGCGTGGTTCCGCCGTCGCTCATGCCGTTTGGAAGCACCCGACCAACGAGCACCCAGGGCAATGTGACCTACAGCGGAACCAACAATAGCGGCAACAACTATGGGAATGCTCCGTATGGTACCAGCACCTATGGCAATATCCCCTTGGTGGCCAACAATCCGAACACAGGGGTGTATCCACCGGTCAATGAACCGATTCTTCCCAATGGTGTTGCCAACAACGGCCAGATGAATCCACCCAATTCGAACCCTGGACTTTACAATCCTAACGCCAACTATCCCACCAATCCGAACTACGGTGTCCCGGTCTCCACGAACGGCCCGACCTATGCAATGCAGGGCTCATTAACGAATCCGCAAGGCCATCTTGCACAGGGCCCCGTATTGCCACCACCGAATCTATTGCCTTCGACGACCAGCGGCGCGACGACCGGTAGCGGCTGGAGATTGCCTCCGCGCGACGAACAAACCGAAGGACGCGATGTTCTCAATTCGACTCGGCCTGGAAGTTGGGTGCCGTTCTTCTTGGTACTGTCGTTTATCCTCAATGTTTACTTCGGTCTGTGGCTGAATCATCTCAGCACCAAGTATCGTCATCTTCTCGCAAACGTTCGCGGCGTATCGATGCCCGAGCTAGAGCGAGCTTAGTCACCCAATCGCTTGACTCCCCTTCGACGCGTTGGAAGTCGATCACAATCACTCGCCCTCCTGGTTTCATCGCTTGATACAAGGAAGACATCGTCTTCTTGGGATACTCGAAATGATGGTAGGTATCGCAGATGAAGGCCACATCGACCGATTCAGGGGGAAGCTCAGTCGAGTCTGGTTGGCACAATAGCGTATCGATGCCACAAGCTGCTAAGATCTCATGTCGCTTGTTGAATACTTCGCGGCTTTCGACTTCGAATTTCTCCTGAAACGACTTCACATCGGGATTCGCAAAGGAGTCGTTGATCCCAGGATTGACACTCTTATCCTGAGCCGAGCCCAAGTCAATGAACCCTGAAACGAACCCCGATAGGGTCAACACGAAAAATACAACTCGATGTAACGAACGTTGCATGAACTCACCTCGTTAGCCGCGGGGAAACACCATCGGATCAAGTCGCACATTGAGCCGTCGAATTCGAGGGCGTAGCAGCGACTCGATTCCAGGGCATGCGTGCCAGCAACATTCCCATACCGCAAGTGTCCGTCACTCCAGCGAAAATCAAACCCGCTCCTACGAACGCAGACAGTCCGATGAAGTAGGGGTGGACAAAGAAACCTAGAACTGCGCCGGTTAGCACCAACGATCCCGCCGCGATTCGGACTTGGCGTTCCAGACTCATCGCCTTCTTGCCTCGCACCACTGGCAAACCGGCTTGATCCCACGCTTGGGTTCCCCCCTCGACGTTCACCACATTGCCGAATCCCGTTGCTGCGATCTTCTCGCAAGCCTGTTTGCCCCGACCGCCCGATTTGCAGATCACATAGAGCGGACTCCCGTTGCGTCCGGCCACGATGTCAGCGGCTTTCAATTGATCGAGAGGAACGTTGCGTGCAAACGACACGTGTACCTCGCGATACTCCACCGGCGTCCGCACATCGATCAGCTCGATCTGGTTGCCTGACTGAACCAAGTCGTGAAGTTGTTTCGGCGATATCGTTTGCATGGCATTTCTCCCTATCCCTGATGTCAATGGATGCTAACCCTAGCCAACGTTGAAGTCTGAGCGTTTGACTTTTTGTTTACCGCCACAAGACCCCGCGTCGTAAATATATCGACATGTCCCGATATGTCAATCTAATGAAATCCGAATTTTGGGTGCGTATTGGCGTCTTTTGTTTCTAGCGCGATGGCTTGGGGGTATCGGCGGCCGCTTCCTCGTTGATCTTTGGGATCTTACGTGTTATCGCCTGAGATCATTGATGAAAGCATGGGAATATCCGCAACCGCCATGAAACACGCACGAAAACCGTTAGACCCGCACAATCAATCGATTCCAAACTTTTCGCCTGGAGAAGAACACATGACAACGCGACAAGATGTCGAAGAACTGCTCAGGGGTATTCCCTTATCGACTCCCCAAGAAGAGAGTCATGCTTGTGACATGCTTCAAAATTTCTTTGGAATTGTGTCTGCTGCGGCTGACGGGGCGGACGTTCCTCTTCCAAGCATTGGGTCTGTTCTGAGCATTCCGAACCTGATTAACCAATTGAAACGTGGCGAGTACACTGAGGTCGCATTCACGCTGATCGGGATGGTAGGTGATGCTGCGTCGGTGTATGGGCTTCTCGCGAGCGCCGGGATTCAAGCAGGGGCGTTTACGGGGCTTGGTGTGGCTTCCTCGGCAACCGTGGCAACGGCGATTGGTGAGATCGCACCACCCGCACTCCTGGCCGCGTCGGTTCTCGTCGCTACGTTCCGCATCCCGTTGGATGTCGATGAAAACAACAAGAAGCTTTATTTCATCGCGGATGCGAGCGGTATTCTGACATCGTGGATCTTCAATCTTCCTCAGGTCAATCCTCATTCAAGGCTGATGACGAGATCCCGAACCGGGGGGTACTGTCGAAGCGATGTATCTGAAGGATGTCGCCTAGCGCATCGGAGCGTTCAGGAGCTTTGGCGAAGGAACTACAGCGGGAACGCCGACGCGATTCGATCGGCACAGGAATCAGCTGGCAACAAATGGCAAAGGTACTGGCGGCAAGTTGGAGCTGCGCTGGAAC
>CAYXFO010000144.1:9214-9871 GCA_964464255.1 uncultured Pirellula sp. | reverse complement strand
CATCTCTTCGACTCTATGCCCCGTTACGATTCAAACAGGACTCCTTCGAAGGTATGGAGACACCCTTAGCAACGGATACGACGGCGGATCTTGCCTATGGTTTGCATTTTCATCCCCAGACTCGAATCGTGGATTTTCTCCGTCCAGATTCGAGCAGAGATCCATCGCTCCTATATTTCTTAGAGCCTTATCAACCCGATAAAATCCCGATCATTTTCGTGCACGGATTGCTTTCTAGCCCCGATGCTTGGACGAACATCATCAATGAACTTCGGACGGACCCGGAGATCGCGGAAACCTATCAGTTTTGGGGGTTCAAGTACGCGACGGGCGCTCCGTTCGTACGATCCGCTGCAGACCTGCGAATTCAGATGGATGCTGTTTTGCAACGTTATGGCGAGGAAGACGATGAGCATCTCCTTCACCGATCGGTGATGATAGGGCACAGCATGGGCGGCCTCATTTCCAAGCTGGCCATTGCCCATAGCGACGAATCGTTATGGGATTCCATCGCCTATCTACCCATCGAAACGGTCGCGACCGACGAGGCGACTCGAGCTCGATTGATCGAAAGGCTTTACTTCGATCCTCACCCCATGATTCGTAGAACAGTCTTTATCGCAACGCCGCATCAAGGGAGCAGTTCCGCTGGACGCA
>CAYXFO010000144.1:1979-9204 GCA_964464255.1 uncultured Pirellula sp. | reverse complement strand
ATCTGTGGAAAAGTCGCTAGCGCGATGGTGTACAACGACGATTCCACGTTTGAACAACTCTTGCGAGATAACATCGGCGGATTCAGTGACTCCGTTGCTTCCGGGCTGCCGACATCGATCGACATGCTCGATCCGAGGCAGCCGTTCCTCGACACAATCGGTCGGTTGCGACTGGATCCATGCGTTCCCAAGCATACGATTCTCGGAACCAGGGTTAGCCTGCCTGGCCACCCTCCCTCCGATGGCATCGTATCGCGTACCAGTGCACAACATCCGGATGCGATTTCGGAAAAACAAATCCCGGCCTCGCATAACGGACTGCTCAAGCATCCTGAGACTGTCGAAGAACTACGTCGGATTCTCAGTCTTCACATCTCGGAGCTGAGGTATCCATACAGTAGCCGCGACAGAGTCACCCCCACAAACGAATGATTAACAAATAGATGCACCGAAGTTATCTCTGAATGCTTCGGGCAATCAGACTCTTAGTCCCACTTCTGGGGCAACTTCGGAACTCGCAAAACCGTCTCCTCGGCGAACGCCGATCCAGACCAGCAATTTACGACGCAGAGTACGCAGAGGTCTTCCGATCCTGCGATGAATACGAATAATCCAAGGACGCTTGGGTTCGCTACCGTGAATGTTGTGTGCAGAACGATGCTTTGCAATGTGGTATCGATCGCAATCGCACAGGATTCGCAACAGGGAATTCCACCATCTCCGATTCGGTACTCGCAAGGAAATCTGGAAGTCCATCAAGTAAGGATTCCCGTCCTTACCGACGATTACGTTTTCCTGCTTGTGCAGATCGACATACGCGATGCGCCGCACATGAAGTTCTCGAACCAGTCGATCCAGGGAATCAAAAAAATCCCTATCCACATCGGAGGCCAACGAAAGGGGTTGTCCTTCGATGAATGCGTGAGCGGACACATGCCGAACCTTCTGTCCAGCAATCCGAACGTCACGACAGACACCTGGAATACCGGTCACCCCCTGAAGCTTCGCTAGCAAATCCATCTCGCGTCGAGCTAGGAACCGTCCCAACCAGCGCATTGGAATGAAACCTAACGGAGCCTGGCGATTGAACTTGCAGACGATTTGCTTCTCGTCTTGCCCTTCACCCGACTCAGGGTCAACGGGGTCCGCACCATCGCCGTAGACGGCTGTGGCTGCCCAGGAATCATGCTTGAAGATCTCACGTCGGAAATATCGAACGCCATCCACTTCGACTTCGGTCGGCGGCTCAGCTCGTCCAAGGGCCCGAAGGTAGTGGGGGCGGGGCCGGCCTTTGAGATGATCGTTCAAACGACTTTGCTCGGGAGAACAACGAAAACGCAGCGAATCACACGCGATCTATCGACACAGGTCCTTTATCGGATCGGTGGAATGACAACCGTTACGATTTAGCCAGAATCTCACGGATAGCATGAGCTGGATCGACGCCGGTCAGGCGGGCATCGAGCCCCTGGAACTTCGCAGTGAATCGCTCATGATCGATTCCGAGGGTGTGTA
Organism: uncultured Pirellula sp.; assembly: GCA_964464255.1. Classification (GTDB taxonomy): domain Bacteria; phylum Planctomycetota; class Planctomycetia; order Pirellulales; family Pirellulaceae; genus JBKCUI01. Next base: position 7,689 of record CAYXFO010000144.1, on the reverse strand, counting down.
GCAACGTCGCGTGGAAATCCCGGACATGGACCGGCTTGTCGACGACGCTGTATCCAAACGGACATGTTTCGCCGTAGGTCACACCCCCTCGTACCCCTCCGCCAGCCATCCACATGGAGAAGCACCGAGGATGGTGATCGCGGCCATAATCGGTGGCGGTGAGTTTGCCTTGGGAGTAGTTGGTGCGACCAAACTCACCTCCCCAGATCACAAGCGTATCCTCGAACATGCCGCGATCCTTGAGATCTTGAAGTAGGGCGGCCGTTGGCTGATCGGTCTCTCCGCACTGCGTACGCATCCCACCGGGAACACCGCCATGATGATCCCAGCCTTGATGGTATAGCTGAATGAATTTCACTCCGCGTTCGGCTAATCTTCGCGCCAGAAGACAATTAGCCGCAAAGGTTCCAGGAGTACGAACGCTCGTACCGTAGCGTTCTAGGGTCGCCTCACTTTCCGAGGACATGTCGGTAACTTCGGGAACACTCGATTGCATGCGATACGCCATCTCGTATTGGGCGATGCGAGCGGACAGATCCGGATCGCGAGTTGTTTCGGCCTGCAATTGATGTAGATCCTGGAGTCGATCGAGCATTTGTCGTCGGCTCTTTGCATCGATGCCTGAGGGATTGATCAGGTACAACACAGGCTCTTTGCCGGAGCGGAACTGGACCCCTTGATAGCGAGCAGGCAGAAAACCCGCTCCCCATAAACGTGAGTAAAGGGGCTGATCGACTTTGCCCTTGGTGATCAACACAACGAAGCTGGGTAAATTCTCGTTATCGGTACCTAATCCGTATTGGATCCATGCACCGATACTAGGCCGACCGGAGATTTGATTGCCGGTCTGCAGAAACGTAATCGCGGGATCGTGGTTGATGGCCTCGGTGGTCATCGACCGAATGATGGCCATATCGTCGACATACTTCGCCGTATGTGGCAGCAACTCGCTGACCCACGCGCCGCACTGACCGTGCTGGGCAAATTTGAAGATTGAGCCGGCCAGCGGTAGTATCGCTTGGTTCCCCGACATGCCGGTTAAACGCTGTCCTTGTCGCACGGAGTCGGGGAGCGGTTCCCCTTGCTTCTCGTTCAAGAGGGGTTTGTAATCGAAGGTTTCCAGTTGCGAGGGTCCGCCCGCCATGAACAGGTAGATGACTCGCTTTGCAGTTGGAGCGTGGTGCGTGGGATTCAAGACACCGCGCGACGCAATCCCAAGACCTGGCCCAGAAGAACCGTCCGTCGCTCTATCGTCACCGAAGACTCTGCTGTCTCTCGCCATCAAATCCGCTAGCGCGATGCCACCCAATCCCATTCCCGCTCGGAACAACCAATCTCTTCGTCCGAGATGCATGTTGGGTGCGTCGAATCGCATGTCGTTGAACATAACTTGTCTCCCTCAATAACGCTTGAACGGGTCCGGTATGGTGTGCTCAGCGTTTCATAACGAATTCATCAAAACACATCAGTGTCTCTGCGACGACACACGTAGCCGCAAGGTCGACAGGATTGAGCGATACATCAGCGACCCGATTTCCGATTTTCAGGAACTCCGGTGCCGCAGCTGGAGACTGGCTGAAATATGCGTGCTGTTCGCGATACGCTTTATCGATGACGGCGTGTTCTTTCTCGTTGAGGGGCCGACTGATCAATCGAACAGCCATCGCGTCCCATCGCGATGCGAGATCCTGTGGATGTGCTCGCATGGCCTGTTCGGCAGTGTAACGGGCTGCTTCGATGTACTGAGGATCATTCAACAGCACCAATGCTTGGAGAGGAGTGGTGGTCGTTTCGCGGCGTGCGGTGCAAGTCTCGCGACTGGTTGCATCGAAGGCCAACATGCTCGGCGGTGGCGCGGTTCTCCGCCAAAACGTATACATGCTGCGTCGATACAGGCCATCTCCAGTGGCTTGTTGATACGATTTGCCGGTACCGGCTTCTTCCCACACTCCTTCGGGTTGGTAGGGCATCACGCTCGGTCCACCGATCGTCGGGACCAACAAACCACTGGCAAACAAAGCTGCATCGCGAACTTGTTCGGCAGACAATCGATGTTTAGGTCCTCTCGCAAGCCATCGGTTCTCCGGATCCGATTGTTCCCAAGCGGCAATGCGCGCGGTCGAAGATTGACGATACGTCGACGACAGGACGATTTCTTTACAGAACTGCTTGACATTCCAGCCCTGCGACATGAACCGTCTGGAAAGTGCGTCCAGTAGCTCAGGATGAGTTGGAGGTTGGCCTTGGCTACCGAAATCTTCGAGGCTCGCGACGATGCCTCGTCCGAAGAACAGAGACCAGAAACGATTGACTGCAACCCGGCTGACCAACGGGTTCTGTTCATCGATCATCCACCGCGCCAACTGCAATCGATCGTTGTGCGTTTCGTTGCTTGGCACATCACCATTGTTCACATTTGCTTTTCCGACGATCGCTGCTTCGATCGGATGGGGGACTACGGGATCGCGCTGCGCGTCATAGGCTCCCCGTTCGAGCACGTAGGTGGTGCGAGGTTTCTTGGCGGGTGCCATCGCCATGATCTGCCGCACCTGGACCACGAGTTCATTTTCTCGTCGCCTAGCATCACGAAGCGAAGCAGCCAAGGCATCGAACTGGGAATCCCCTTGCAAAAGACTCGTATCCCACTCGGTTGCCGCCGATTGCAAAACCATCCTTTTGTCCTGTTCGCTCACAGACGGCGATTTCGCATGCAGCCGGTCCATTTCGAGCGTACTGAGTTCTCGAGCGAAAATCTGCAGTTCATCCATCGATCCATTTCGAAACCCGATATCGCGAAAGCGAGCACCGACCGTGATCGGCAAGGTGCCAGCCGCCGAGTCGCCCCATTCGCTCCGATGTCGGAAATCGCGGGTCAATTGATCACGATCGACATTTACGGCAACAGGCCGTCCGTTGACAAATAGCCGAATGCCGGAAGCTTGGCTGCTGCCATCGTAGGAAACGGCAACATGAGTCCACTCCTGCACGGGAATCGCATCTGCGGACTCAACGCGAATCGCATCTCCGGGCCAGAAATGGATCAGCGAAAACTGCGGCTTCCCTTGATGCAGGACCAATTGCATCCCACGGAAAGCGGCGTCTTCGGCAGCTTGGCTTTGGTGAACGATCACCACTCGATCCGCATGTTGCTCGGGTTGAACCCAAAGACTGATGGAGAACGGATCGGGACGCCCTAATTGAATCTGCCGTTTCTTGTTCGGATCATCGGCTTCTGTGACCATCAATGGGAACGTGATCGCATCATCGCCGTTGAAACGCGTCCCCTTGCCGATCACTCCATCCTCGGAGCCCTCTAAGGGAAAGGTCCAGTCGGTTTGTGGAGGTTGCGCATCGAATACAGCGGGATCAACGGTCGCCGTCGTTTGACGTGAAAGCCATGCCTGTTTGCGTTCCGCAATCAACTGATTCCGTTTCGATTCGAGGTCGGATATCTCGCGAAGCAATTGATGATGTTGTTCCTTCTGCTCTGGAGCGTAAAGAGACAGCGCCGGTGTCGGAGTGCCTCGGGTGAAGTGAGAATACAGTCCATGCTCATCGATATCGGCAAAGTATGCGGCGAAGGAATAAAAATCCTTTTGCAGGATCGGATCGTACTTGTGATCGTGGCAACGGGAGCATTCGAGTGTCAGCCCCAGAAACGCAGTCCCTGCCGTTACGGTTCGGTCTGCGATGTATACCTGACGAAACTCCTCTTCGATACTTCCCCCTTCATTGGTTTGACGATGAAGGCGATTGAAGGTGGTTGCCAAGCGTTGCTCATCCGTTGCATCGGGGAGCAGATCACCGGCGATTTGCCACATAACGAATTGGTCGTATGGCAAGTTTCGATTGAATGCATGGATGACCCAATCTCGCCACGGCCAAACCTCCATGTTGACATCCGCTTGATAACCGAACGTGTCTGCGTAACGGGCTACGTCCAGCCACATGTTTGCCATCCGTTCGCCGAAGGCTGTATTGGCCAAGAGACTATCGACGATCGCTTCTCGCGATGCTTCGGAGGAGTCATTGGTTAAGGCATCGATCTCTTGCTCAGTGGGAGGAAAACCGGTCAGGTCCAGCCTGACCCGTCGAAGCCATCGCAGCGGCTCGGCCGGATCCGCAGGCTCCATCCGATTGCGGATCAGTTTGTCTAGAACGAAGAAATCGAGTTCCTGGCGAGGCCAGCTTTTCCATGCTTCGGGGATCGAGGGGGCGCTGATACTTTTCGGGACAGGGGCAAACGCCCAGTGGGGTTCGTACTCTGCCCCCCGATCGATCCAGCGTCGCAGGAGTTCGATTTGTTCTGCGGTCAGCTTCTTGCCAGTTTTTGGAGGTGGCATTACCTCCGAGGGATCTTGGCTGACGATACGGCCAATGATCTGGCTAGCGCTCGAGTCACCTGCGGTGATCGCACCATGTTCGATAGCATCCTCGCGGACATCCAGACGAAGGTCGGCTTGGCGACCGTGTTTGTCCGGTCCATGGCAAGAAAAACACGCATCGGACAGGATGGGGCGAATATCCCGATTAAATCGGATTTGTTCGTCAGTCTGCGCAGTGGCCTGGTTCGCTACCAAGCCAATCGCAACAACAGCCAAACCGGACCAAACAGGGGAACATTTCGATCGTCGCATGCAATTGGGTCGATACAAAGAGCGATGAAGATGCAAGAATGCATGTGGTGGGAACTACGCTATTATAGTTATGTCCCGCAAGACCGACCATAGAATCACGATCCTTGCCCCGCAGGCCATCGCATGAACCCCGTTCGCACCAGCCAACTCGAACGCCAAACCGCCGAAACCGCTATAGAAATCCGGTTGAATCTCGACGGGACGGGCAAGAACGACATCCAGACCGGAGTTGGATTCCTAGATCATATGCTGGTCTTGTTCGCGAGACACTCCCTGGTCGATGTAGAGATCAAGGCGCAGGGGGACCTACAGGTCGACTCGCATCACACGACCGAAGACATTGGTATCTGTCTTGGGCAGGCTATTCGCGAATGCTTGGGCGACAAATCGGGGATACGTCGCTACGGGCACATGGTCCTCCCCATGGAGGAAACTCTGGTCACATCGGCCGTCGATTTCAGCGGCCGATCTTACTTGGTTTTCCAAGCCCCGATGCCGTCCCCCAAGATCGGTGATTTCGATAGCGAATTGGTGGAAGACTTCTGGCAAGCATTTGCAGCCAATGCGCAGTGCAATCTTCATATTCTCCTTCATTACGGCCGCAACACGCACCATATCGCGGAAGCCATTTTCAAGGCTACCGCACGCGCGATTCGGATCGCTGCCGAGTTCGACGCGCGACAGGTTGGCATTCCCAGTTCCAAGGGGATCTTATAGAGCCCCGTCATGCATCACGCTCTTTCAGCTTGATCGCACGCGTCAGGACGCGGTCTAGCGCGGAGGCGAAGGACGCACGATCGCGTTGGCTGTAGGGACGGGGGCCCGACATCTCCATGCCGGCTCCGCGAGCTGCATCCAGAAAATCGCGAGCAGCCAATCGTGCGCCGACATTGCGATCATCATAAACCTCGCCTCGCGGATCGAGTACGAAAACTTCTTTTGCAACCAATTGGGCTGCCAACGGAATATCAGCGGTGAGCACCACATCCCCGGGTTGGGCATGCTCGACGATGTACTGATCGGCAACGTTAGCGCCGTCTCGCACCGTTACCACCTGGATCAAGCGATTCCCG
>CAYXFO010000144.1:0-1969 GCA_964464255.1 uncultured Pirellula sp. | reverse complement strand
GATTGGCAACGAGGGTGACTTCGATACCAAGTCGTTTGGAAGCGCGAAAGACGAGTTCCTTGGCATCGCGTGGTGCGGCGTCGGCATCAATCCATAACTTCATCGCTCGGCTCAATCCTAAATATTTTTTCGGTTCGCAATCGTTCAACAGCATAGACTCGGAATCATGGTCGCGCCACTCTTGGCTGCATAAACCGATTAGAATATTCTCGTGTACGCCCCGTTGAAAACGCTGTTGAAAACGAAACTCTTTCGAACTCTTTGAGTGAAACATGAAAATACAGTATCCGCGAGCGATTTTGTATGCCCTGTCGGTCACCGCACTCCTTTGCGGCAGCCTAGGGTACAGCGCCTCGCTCGCCTTTGCTCAGTCGGATGCCAATTTGGATCGAATCTTCCAGGAGTTTCTCGATGAGGAATGCCGAATCCATCCGGCCTTTGCCAGCTCGCTGGGGAATCATAGCTACGATCATCTGCTCGATGATCTATCTCCGGCTGCTCGTGCGAAAGATGTTGAACGCTATCGACAGTGGCTTAATCGCCTGTCGAAGGAACTCGATTTGGCCTCTATGCCTCGCAATTCCCAAATCGATGCCGAGATTTGGATGCACACGCTGCGATACCGAATCTGGCAAGCGACCGAGACCGACGACTTCGCAAACGATCCGCGAGTCTATTTGACTTATGCATCCGACAGTGTGTTTGGACTGTTGACTCAGTCGACCCTGCCAAAGCATCGCAACATTGAGAACGCAGCTCGCCGCATCGGCCAGATCCCCAACGTTGTTTCGGCAGCGAAAGAGTCGATTAAGAACCCGCCAAGGATTTTGACAGAGATCGCGATTCAGCGAACACAGGGTGCGATCGATTTCTATCGCGAAGGTATCTTTGACCTCGCGGATGAATCACGTCCGTTGAGCCTGCTGCGGGAACCATGCGAGCGAGCTGTTGCATCCCTGACTGAGTTCAAGGAATTTCTTCAATCAGATGTCCTCCCACGCTCCCATGGATCATGGCGATTGGGGAAGGAAAAATTCTATGCCAAGCTCGAACTGGAACTCGATGCTGGCCTGACCGGCGATGAAGTCATTGCGGAGGCCCGATCGGAGGCAGACCGTGTCGAGCGCGAAATGTATTACGTGGCCAAACAACTGTGGCACGAGCTCTTTCCAGATCATGTGCTCCCTCCCGATGATTCCGATGGTCGACGCGATACCGTGCGCCAGGTTCTCAATCAGCTCGGAAAATCGCACGGCAAACCGGACCAACTGGTCATGGACGCGCGAAAGACCGTCGCCAAGATCCAATCGATGATCCGGGAAAAGGGGATCCTTACCCTGCCCAATCCGGACCAATGCGAAATCATCGAGATGCCCGAGTTCCAACGTGGATTCTCGGCCGCCTATTTGAACCCGGCTCCTGCGCTCGATGCAGACGCAAAGAGTCTCTACGCTATCTCGCCACCTCCGAGCGACTGGCCGGAATCGCGGCGCACCGCTTTTTTGGAGGAATACAACCAGTACATGCTTCAAATCCTCACGATCCACGAAGCATACCCGGGGCATTACGTGCAACTCGATTACTCGAACCGTTCCCCGTCGTTGATTCGCAAGGTGTTCTCGTCGGGTGTGTTTGCCGAAGGCTGGGCTGTCTACACCGAGCAAATGATGCTCGACCAAGGGTACGGAAACGGCGACCTGGCCTTGCGACTCCATCAACTCAAGTTTTATCTGCGAGCTGTGCTCAATGCGATACTCGACCATTCGATGCATTGCACCGAAATGAGCGACGATGAAGCAATGACGCTGCTGACACAACGCGGCTACCAGACCGAAGGGGAAGCGTACGGCAAAGTTCAACGGGCCAAGCAAAGTTCTTGCCAGCTATCTACTTACTTCGTTGGTCGCACCGCCTTTTATCGGCTGCGTCAATCCGTGCAACGGTCTCGCGGTGACTCATTCGACCTGGG
>CAYXFO010000143.1:0-9965 GCA_964464255.1 uncultured Pirellula sp. | reverse complement strand
GCTTCAGCCCACCAACCGTCGAGAATACTGCAATTCAAGCCACCGTTGAGAACCGTTTTTTGTCCGCTGGTGCCGGAAGCCTCGAGGGGACGGCGTGGATTGTTTAGCCAGACGTCGACACCTTGGATCAAGTGTCGGCAGACGTTGATGTCGTAGTCTTCAATGAAGGCAACGCGACCTGCGAAGCGGGAATCGTGGCGAAGATTCGCGATTTCCTGGATGAACTTTTTGCCCGGTTCATCTTTAGGGTGCGCCTTGCCAGCAAAGATCACTTGGACCGGTCGTTCGGGATTGCCGAGGATTGCCGAAATACGATCGAGGTCATTGAACAGCAAGTTCGCTCTCTTGTAAGTCGCAAAGCGACGACCAAAACCGATTGTCAAGATGTTTGGGCTTAAGATATTGCGGGCCGATTCAATGACCTCATCACTCTCACCCCGTCGTCTGCATTGTCGCGATACTCGTCTGCGCACGAATGACAACAACATATTCTTGAGCGCGTTATGCGTTTCCCACAACTCGCCCGGATCGACGTTGTGGATGAACTGCCAGACGTCGGCTTCTCCCATGTGCGTGCGCCAATTTGCAGGGAAGTGACGGTCGTAAAGTTGTGCCATCTGGCCCGCGAGCCAACTTTCAATGTGGACTCCATTGGTGATGTGACCGATCGGAATATTGTTCTCTTCGCGGCTAGGCCAGAGGCTGTGCCACATACGACGGGAGATATGGCCATGCAATTGAGAGACAGCGTTTGCTGTGCGAGACAGCTTTAGGCCGATTACGGTCATGCAGAACGGTTCATTTGGATCCGAGGTTTGCACCCGTCCAGTACTCATCAGGTGATCGTGACTGATTCCCAGTGCATCGCGAAGTGGGCCGAGATGCTCTTCGATAAGAACGCTGCTAAAGCGATCATGTCCCGCAGGAACAGGCGTGTGCGTTGTGAAGATCGTTGACTGGGCTACTTCGCGAGCCGCATCGTCGAAGGACATTCCATCATCGGTCATCCTTTCGCGAATAACTTCCAATGGTGCAAAGGCACTGTGTCCCTCGTTCAAGTGGTAGGCACCTGGCATGATCCCTAGGGCACGCAGGGCGCGGACGCCACCGATGCCAAGGACCAATTCTTGTCGAATCCGAGTTCGTTCGTCTCCACCATACAGGCGGCTGGTCAGTTCGCGATCCTCCGGCCGATTACCCTCCACATTGCAATCCAGGAGGTGAAGAGTCACGCGACCAACGCGAACCTTCCACACTTTAGCCAACAGCCGCCCATTGCGGGTATCGATTCCAACGACCAATGGGGTGCCATCCGGAAGCAATGCTGCTTCGAGTGGCAGATCTTCAACACGCGTTTCAAAGTACTCCTCGCGCTGGTAACCATCGCTGCTCAATGCCTGCTTGAAGTAGCCATGCGAATAATAGAGTCCAACTCCCACCAAAGGGACCCCCAATCCGCTGGCGCTCTTGATGTGATCGCCGGACAAGACGCCGAGGCCTCCGGAATAGACCGGTAGCGATTCGTGCAGGCCGAATTCCGCGGAGAAATAGGCGACTGGCTTGCTCCCCAGCACCCCTGCATTGGTATGAGCCCAAGTGTTGTTCGACTCGAGGTATTCCTGCAGTCGACGATAGGCGTAGTTGACTCGGCTGTGCAAAACCATTTCGCTAGCCCGAATGGACAACCGATCGGGGGTGAACTCCCGAAGCAGTGCGATCGGGTTATGATCGAGTTGCCGCCAACGGATCGGATCGATATCGCGGAATAGATTGGTGACTTCCGGCTGCCAACTCCACCAAAGATTATGAGCCAAAGCCATGCACTTTTCGTAGAGAGCCTCCGAGTCAATCTCGCTGGCAATGCCGGAGGCTGCGATATCCCCTGCGACCGAATAATCCATCTGCGTCATGACAATCCTATCTACGCTCCGTGCGCGATTGTTTGCTCGTTGGGCGGTATTCATCTACCGCCAGGAGCATAGTTATAGCGAAATGCCGCCAATACTTCAAAGCCGTCTGCCCCTTTCGGTAGCGGGCTTAGGAAAAACCCGTGGTTGGGGTAAGATGGGGAATTCTTGCTTGCTCAGGATAACCTATGCCGCTTGATCAAAACGGGTTCCAGTTGTTGGTCGCTTCCGTCTCCGAGTTCTCTCCAGAGTTGATGTCTTGGATGAACCGCACGCGCCGAGGAAGTGCGGCAATACGAACCGTCTATGAATTTCCAGGGGGGGAAATTCGCGAACTTGCAGAGCTCGAGCAGTCAACCGAAATTCTCCGAAAGCACACACTTCCGTATTATGTCGCATTGTCTTACGGATGCCTGACAACGGCATTCATCATGACCCAACGGCATGCTGCCATCCGAAGGATCCAGACCAGCGACAACCCCAGATCGTCCACTGAGTGGCTGCCGAGCATCCTGAGGGGCGATGCATTTGCAACCGTAGGCATCAGTCATCTGACCACCAGTCGCCAGCATGTCGCTGCTCCCCCGGTCACCCTTCGATGGGACGGTGATACCGGCATACTCAATGGGTCGCTACCTTGGGTTACCGGAACCTCCCATGCAAAATATATCGTGGCCGGTGCTGTCGACCCGTCCGAATCCCATCAGCAATACCTGGTCATGCTCGAGCTGCCTTCTCCCGGTATTCATCCAGGGCCCGGCATGCAGTTGGTCGCTTTAACAAGTAGCTGCACCGATGTTGTCGACCTCCATGACGCCCGGATCAAACGGCAGGATATCCTGCATGGCCCGCACCCAAACGTGATGGCAGCATCGAACACCGGAGGGGCAGGAGGCTTGCAAACCAGCGCCTTGGCGCTCGGGCTGGCGGCGCGTGCGATCGAGTACTTGGCTGCCGAATCGGTCCAACGCCCTGGACTTTCGGATCATGCAGCAAGCCTGCGGCGTCAATGGTCCGAGCTTTACGCAAACCTGATCGCTTCCTCGCCTGCACTCGACGCGAATCAGCTCCGCAAGGGAGCGAATGATCTGGCCTTGTCCGCAACACATGCAGCGCTGTCGGCCGCCAAGGGAGCTGGCTTCGTCGAAGGTCACCCGGTAGGTCGATGGTGCCAAGAAGCTCTTTTCTTCCTGGTCTGGAGTTGCCCGCAAGTGGTATCGGACGCTCATCTCTGTACATTCTCAGGGTGGCAAACATGACCCTCAGCGCTGAAATCTTATCCATTGGAGACGAACTGACGAGCGGCCAGCGGTTGGATACCAATAGCCAATACCTCAGCCAAAAACTGAGCGATCTCGGAGTGCATGTTCGATTTCACACAACGATCGGCGATGAGTTGGCGGACAACATCGCGGCCTTTCGAATTGCTGCCGGACGAGTCAACATCGTCATCGCCACCGGGGGACTCGGACCGACTGCGGATGATTTGACTCGCGAAGCGATCAGCGACGCCTTCGGCTTGCCTCTCGAATTGCGTCCGGAGGCCCTCTCGCATATCGAGTCCCTATTTGCACTGCGCAAGCGTCCGATGCCCGAGCGCAATCGCGTTCAGGCAATGTTTCCTCAAACCTCGCGAATCATTCCCAATCCGCACGGCACCGCTCCCGGAATTGATGTCGACGTGCCGCAAAGGTGCATCGCTGAGAACCACCGCTGCCGGGTGTTTGCTCTGCCTGGAGTCCCCGCCGAGATGTTTGAGATGCTCGATGCGACCGTGGTAGAGCGACTGACACAAGAAATGGGTGCAGGCGAAACTCGATGGCGTTACCACTCGCTTAAGGTGTTCGGTATCGGCGAGAGCGATGTTGAGCATCGCCTCCCGACCTTGATCGCGCGCGATCGCGTGCCGCGAGTCGGTATCACGGTCTCGCGTGCGACGATCACCCTGCGAATCGCCGCTCCAACAACGACCGATGCTGAATTTCAGCAACTCATCGCACCCACGGTAGATGAAATTCGCAATGCACTCGGTGAGCGTTTCTTTGGCGAAGGTGAGATCGAGATCCACGAGGCGGTCCAGAGACTTCTCGATCAAAGGCAGATTCGTCTGGGAGTGATCGAAGTGGGGGCCGGGTGCCGTGTCGCTCATATGTTGGCTTCATTGCAGGGCCCATCCGGATCGGGGCTTGTCGCCAGCCAGCGATTTGCGAGCATGTCGGAACTGAATCTCGGCCAGGAATCCACGGGAGTTTTCGATCCGTCGAAGTTGCAGGAGTCATTGAGCCACGCTGCCCAGAGAATGTTGCAAACGCATGCGTTGGATCGTTGTCTGGCGGTGGGAATCTACCCCACGGCCCTGGAAGTGGCCTCGGCCCAACTGATGCCGTATGCCGACTTTACAATGTGCTTAGCACGGCGCGGTGCGGACACGAAGTCGTCCACCGTATCCCTGGGCGGACATCCCGATGTCCTTTATCATCGACTCGCTAAGACCGCGCTGAACTTCCTGCGACTCGATTTGGTCAAGTAGAATTCACAGCAAGAAACTGTGAGAGCAAATCTGCTGAACGCCTTTTGAGGATTGCCGTGCCAGAAAAAGTGATCATTGCCAAAAGATCGGATATCCCGCCAGGAGAAAGCCGCGCGTTTCCATGTCGCGATCGCATGATTGCGGTCTTCCATATCGACAACCAGTTTTACGCCATGGATGATTTTTGCCCTCATCAGGGTGCCTCGCTTGCTGGCGGATGGGTACACGAAGGCTGTGTCGCTTGCCCATGGCACGCTTGGAGATTCCGGCTCGACGATGGTACTTGGCTCGACAACCCTAAAATCAAAACCGACACGTTCCCCGTCACGATTCAGGACGACGATATCTACATCGAACTCCCGTGAAGCGGTTCTTCGATTCAAAATCGATGTAGTCGTCCGTTAGGTAACACGGTGGGAACGGCTTATTGCATCCTCCAACGCGCTGGAATAAGCTTCGAGTACGTTGCGAATTCTTTCTACTTCCGCGTGAGAACGTTGGCGATGCGTACGTATTCGATGGTTGCGTTCTTGATGGTCATGCACCTAGCTCTATGGCCAGGGAGCTTGGTTGGGCGATGCGACCAACCGGAAGCCATCTTTGACGGCAAGAGCCTGCAAGGCTGGGAGGGAGATGAAAAGTATTGGCGTGTCCAAGATGGGAGCATCGTGGGAGAGATCTCGCCCGGCACAACCCTCAACAAGAATACCTGGCTTGTGTGGCGAGGTGGACGGCTCGCGGACTTTGATTTGAAACTTCAGTTTCGGATCTCGGGACTGCCCGCTGCCAACTCCGGCATCCAGATTCGCTGCCAAGTCGATCATGTAGATCACGTCTCTGGATATCAGGCCGATTTGGATATGGGATCGACTTGGCTTGGACGCATCTATGACGAGCACGGCCGGGCACTGCTGGTCGAACGGGGTTGCCGAGTACACATCAAACCCGATGGCTCGCGACACTCGCAATCGTTCGCACCCCTTCATCAATATCCGGTCCTGGTACGCGAGCGCGAGTGGAATGATTATCGAATCGTGGCTGTCGGAGAACGGATCGACGTTTATGTCAACGGGACTCTCTTCTCCTCGTTGTGGGACCAACAACTTCCCGATCGCGATTTGGAAGGGGAACTCGCATTGCAGCTTCACTCGGGGCCCGAGACTCGGATCGAGTTCAAGGACTTGCAACTAGAGCATCTGATGGCATCCGATACCGATCGCTTGACTCCATTTCCGGAAATCGAATCGATCGCATCGGCGAACGCAGAAGCCGAAGGGGAACTCCCCGTGGATGCCGCTGGCAAGGCATTGAATCTCGGATTTGAAACCGGGACGCTTGAGGGATGGACGGCATCGGGAACAGCGTTTCGAGGGCAACCGGTCGCGAAGGATGGTATCTCGCAACGCTGGCCTCGCCAGAAGAGCAACAAGTCAGGTGACTATTTCATCGGAGGCTACGAGTTGGAACAGGACAAGGGAGTCGGGACTCTGGAATCGACTTGGTTCCAGGTTACTAAACCCTTCGGTGGTTTTTTGCTCGGCGGAGGCGAGCATCCTTCGACGCGCGTGGAGATATTGGCGAAGCAGGGTAACTCGAGCGAGCCACAGGTCATCGCTCAAGCCGTTGGCAACAACCAAGAACAAATGCGGCGAGTCGCCGTCGATCTTCGAAAGCATGTTGGGTATTGGATTCAAATACGCTTGGTCGATGAGAGCGCTGGCGGTTGGGGACATCTCAACTTTGATGATTTTCGCTTCTATGATGAGCCTCCCGCATCGCTGCAGTCCGCATCGTCGCAACGCTCGACCTTCAATGCGATCCTCCACCACTTGGAACGGAATAAACTTCGTGAAGTAGATCGAAACGATGCTGCCGCCAAGACGCTCGAGGCGATGCATGTCCCACCAGGCTTCTCCGTGGTCAGTGTCGCTTCGGAACCGAAAGTGCATCAACCGATCGCCATGACGTTCGATGAACGGGGGCGTCTGTGGGTCGTCGAAGCCTATTCGTATCCTCAGAAACGCTCCGAGGGACAGGGGCTTGATCGCATCGTGATCTTTAGCGACTCGGATGCCGACGGGGAATTCGAAACGAGCAAAGTATTCACCGAAGGGCTCAATCTCGCCAGCGGTATCGAGGTGGGTTATGGAGGTGTTTGGATCGGTGCCGCCCCCGAGTTGCTTTTCATACCCGATCGCGATCGAGACGATGCGCCGGACGGGCCGCCCCAAGTGTTGCTCGATGGGTTTGGGTACGGCGATACCCACGAGACGCTCAATAGCTTCATGTGGGGGCCGGATGGATGGTTGTATGGTACGCAGGGAGTGTTTAACACTTCGTCGATCGGTCCGCCCGGTTCGCCTACCCAGAGCCGTCAGTATCTTGCAGCGGGAGTATGGCGTTACCATCCGACGCGTCATGAGTTCGAGGTCTTTGCTCACGGGGGAAGCAATCCGTGGGGACTCGACTACGATCGTGACGGACAATTCTTCATGACCCACTGCCGCAGTTTCTGGGGCAAAGGGGGAACCACTCACGTGATGCAGGGCGGTCATTACTGGAATCAAGTCAACGGCGGTTACGCTCCCTACATCTCAGCAACTGCGCCGCAATCGTTCCCTCATCTTCAAAACTTCTTGCTCGCATCCGCTCATTACGATTCCGGAGAAGGGGGTGCGGGCAAGCCGGGGACAGGAGATATATACGGCGGGCATTCTCACGTAGGGACCATGATTTATCTCGGGGACAATTGGCCTGCGGAGTATCACAACCATCTGCTGACTCACAACCTACATGGTCATCAAATCAACCACCAAGTCAATCGTCGCAATGCGGGGGGATACTGGACGACCCATGCAGGCTACGATGTTCTGTTTTGTTCGGATCCGCAGTACATCGGAGTCGATTTGCTTCTCGGACCCGATGGCGCCGTCTATTTTTGCGATTGGTATGACACTCGCCATTGCCACAATCCCGGTGTCGAGGTTTGGGATCGGGGCAACGGACGCATTTACCGGATGCAGTACGATGCGACCTATCGACCGGCGAAGATCGATTGGTTCCGTGCGAGCGATCGATCTTTGGTTGACGCGCAGAGACATCCCAATGATTGGCATGCCCGAACGGCCCGCCGTATCCTGGCCGAAAGGTATGCAACGAACACCCTGCCGCAAGATATCCGCAGAATCCTCACTGAGATGGCATTGGATTCCCGCGATGCGGGCCTGCAGTTGCGGGCGATTTGGACGCTTCACTGCGCAAACGCAATCGATTTGCCCATGGCTAAGCGATTGCTGCAGGATCCCAATGAAGTGGTGAGAGCCTGGTCGATTCAGTCGGCATTGGAGAAACCTCCCGAGGATTTGAGTTGGCTGATCGAGCACGCCAAAAAAGAATCGTCCCTTTTCGTGCGGCGTTATCTTGCATGCGGCATGAGTCGCATACCCCGCGATCAAGCGTTGGCGATCGGTCGGACGTTGGCGGCTCAACCGGAGAACGCCGAGGATCGCGATCTACCGATCATGCTTTGGCAAGCGATCGCCAGGCATTGGCCCAACCATCCAAAGCAATTCATGGAAGTCCAAGACATGCTGCAACTGGCCGATACGACGGAATTGTCGGTCGTTCGGGATTCGATCCGATGGTACGCGGCAAAGACCCGCATGGAAGGAAGGGATGATCTCGTTCGACGTATCGGCACCATGCGAGACGCATCACTGCGCCGAGATTTGGAACTGTTGCAGTTTGCCATCTCGGGACAGCGCGGGGTGGAGGGTGATTCGGATTGGAAGCAAGTTGCAGAAAAGCTGTATGCTTCCGAAGATCCGCAAGTGCGGCGCTCTGCAGAAACGATCGGTGCCCAGTTCGGGGACGATCGTCTCTTTCAGAGGGTGCGGCAACGTCTGGCGAGTGGCGATGCCCAGATCGACATCGGGCATGCACTTCGGCTCTTAGCGTTGGATCATGACTCCGCAAATGTTCCGATCTTGTTGACGCAACTGGATCATGGCGAACGGGTCTTGGAGGTTTTGCCCCTCTTGCGAGCATACGAGGAGCCGTCCGTCGGTGTTGCGATCCTGGAACGTTTGCCGAAGTGGGATGGGGATGTCGAGGCGGCCGCCCTCGGGGTGCTGGCCAGTCGCCAACGTTGGACTGAGCAGCTTCTGGAGGCCATGAAGTCTGGGAAGCTGAGTAAGTCTAAGTTGAATGCGTACACCGCGCGACAAATCGCTGCGTTAGGCGATGCGAGGATTCAGGCAAGCTTGGAAGAAGTGTGGGGACTCGTAGGGACGAGCCCGGAGGGATTGCGACAGGAGATTTCCCGATTGACGAGCATCTATAAGGAAGCCCCACTCTGGGCTTATGACGCAGGGGCGGGCCAAAAGCACTTTCAGAAACTGTGCTCATCGTGCCATTCCCTTGAGCAAACCAACACCGAGATAGCCCCCAAACTTCAAGGTACAGGAGCCAAAGGAATCGAATATGCGATAGAAAACGTCATCGACCCCAACGCCGTCATCGGCCGAGATTATCAGGCTCGTGTCGTGAGGACCGACGATGGCCAAGTGATCACGGGCTTGGTCTTGGAGGAAACACCTTCAGCGATCCGACTTCGAACGGCGACCGACACGGTGACGATCGATCGCAATACGATTGAGGAGTTGCGAATCTCCGAGAATTCCTTCATGCCGATGGGTTTGCTCGAGGCTCTGGACGATCGCCAGCGGATCGAATTGCTCAAATATCTACTCTCCCTCTAGAGTCTTCCCAGATTGTTAAGATTGTTTTTCTTGCTTGGCTTAAATCCGTCTTGACCCGCCTTTCGTGACTTGGCTATTCTCCGCCTCAACCAAGGCAAGTTCGGTAGACTCGGCGAGCCTGGTTGGAGTTACAGGATGCAACGTTCGGGCAAGTCTCGAATGGGACCGAACGTTCAACGCAGTACAGAACATTCAACAAGGATGGTTGAGTTTCATGTCGACTACAAAAACAGTTTTTACTACCGGTGAAGCTGCGAAGATTTGCAAAGTGAGTCAGCAAACGATCATTCGTTGCTTCGATAACGGTACGCTGAAAGGATTCCGCGTTCCGGGAAGTCGTTTTCGCCGAATCCCTCGAGATCAGTTGTTCGTCTTCATGAAGGACAACGGCATTCCGACCGATGCCTTGGAGAGCGGCAAGAAGAAATTGCTGATCGTAGATGACGATCAAGATCTGGTAGACCTGATGCGAGACACGTTTGAGCGAGACGGTCGATTCGATATCCGGACCGCGAACAACGGATTCGATGCTGGGATGCAGGTCAAGGAGTTTCGTCCGGACCTCGTCGTCCTTGATGTGATGTTACCCGATATCAATGGTCGAGAAGTCTGCCAACGGGTTCGCACCGATCGTACGATGGACTCGGTGAAGATCCTGTGCATCTCGGGAATGGTGGATTCTGAACGAATCGCCGATCTTCGGATGGCAGGAGCCAACGACTTCATGCAGAAGCCGTTCACGATGGATCGATTGCTCGAACGCGTTTG
>CAYXFO010000142.1:0-9992 GCA_964464255.1 uncultured Pirellula sp. | reverse complement strand
TGCTCGAAAAGCTGGATCAGTGGGGAGGCCCCGAATGCTTTAACCACTTTGCCGCTGGCTGGGCGGTCGCCGGGAACACTCCCTTTACTTGGACCAAGCAAGTTGCGAGCAACTTCGGCGGAACGCGAAACGGAATGGTCTTCCATTGGCCTGCCGGTATCCAATCCAAAGGGCAAGTCCGAGACCAATTCCACCACATTATCGACATTGCACCCACCGTGTTCGAAGCGGCCGGAGTTCCGGCCCCCAAGGAAGTCAACGGAATTAAACAACGACCGATCGAAGGGGTCAGTATGGCCTACAGTTTCGATGCCCCCGAGGCTGCCGATCGCCGCAAGACGCAATACTTCGAGATGGGTGGTAACCGTGCGGTGTATCACGATGGCTGGTTCGCAGGGACCATCCACAAGGCTCCGTGGGAGGCCCAGCCTCGCCATGTGCTGACCGAGGATGTCTGGGAACTCTATCATGTCGACGACGACTTCAGCATGAGTCGAAACCTCGCTGCGGAAAACCCCAGCAAGCTCAAGGAATTGCAAGGACTATTCATCAAGGAAGCGATCGACCATAAGGTACTGCCTATCGATGACAGGACCATCGAGCGTTTCGATGCGAAAGTCGCAGGACGTCCCGACTTGATGGACGGTAAAACCAAACTCACGGTCTACCCTGGCATGATCTACATCGCGGAGAATGCGTTCATCAATGTCAAGAACAGTTCGCTCGATCTCGAAGCGAAGGTCGAAGTGCAGGGTGACAAGAACCGTGGCGTGCTATTCGCACAAGGAGGACGCTTTGGCGGTTGGGCGCTTTGGGTCGATCATGGACGACCGATGTACACCTACAACCATCTCGGGTTGGAGGTTTTTCGGGTGACGACCAACGAAGCGATGAACGACGGCAAGCACACGATCAAGATGGCATTCGATTACGATGCGGCCAAGGGCCGTGGTGCTGGCGGTACCGCGTCGATTTTCGTTGACGGCAAGAAGGTTGGCGAAGGGCTCATCGGCAAGACGCAAGCGAACGTATTCTCGCTCGACGACACTGCGGATACCGGAGTCGATACGGGTACGCCTGTGGATGAAGTGTATGGCGAAGGCCGAAAAAATGCCTTCAATGGGAAACTGCAACAGGTGCGTATCGAGTTGCGATGAGGGAGCTAGCCCCTAGGTAGCTAGGCCCTAGGTAGCTACCGCTGCCAAGCGGGGGCTCCTCGGAGGGTGGCACGTCCAGAGGCTTTGCGATGGACGTGGTTTTCGATGAGCCTCCCCGGTGGCCTTGTGCCACTGGAAGCCAAGCTTCATCGCTAGCAAGAGACTGCCACCCGAAACGCTGGATCCTTAACCGCACGACGCCCCTGTTTTCGCAGGGAAAGCGGATTTGCCTGCAACAAAAGCAGATGAACACCGCCACAAGTTAGTATACTGGTTCTGCGTACGTCTTTTTGTCAGTCGTCTAACGAGTCTTCTTAGGGGATAGAAATCATGCCAAAGTGGTTCATGTGTCTTTTAGCTGTTACGGCAATCTTTGTATCAAACGCGTCTGCTCAGGATAGCGCTAAGGCCGGTGGCAAAGCAGCCTCTGAGACAGCGATGACAAACCAGTTCCTAAAGCAATTCGAGCCTGCGGCATTGGATCAACCCACCACGGACAAGATCAAGGAGATCTTTGGAAAGGCGGCTAAGGAGGTGGTTGAGAAACGCAAGCAAGCTGGAGTAACGCCAGAGATGTTAAAGAAACGCACGGACGCCGTGAAGCAAGCGCGCGAAGAAGGAAAAAAACAGAAGGAGGTCCGGGAATTCGGTCTTAACGCAATGGGGGCAACCGAGGAGCAGAAACAACTTGTTCTGGAAACCGAAGACATGCTCGCCAAAGCACGTATTGCCGTCGGAAAGCTTTTGACCGATGAGCAGAAGAGCAAACTCTCTAAACAGCTTCAATCCAATCTTAAGGAACCGACTGCGCCGAAAAAACCAAAAAGCTAGTTGACCGCTAGGTTTGGTTCGGGATCGATTATTATTTTCCTTGCCGCAGAAACTCGTCCCGCGAGAGGTACCCGTCCTGGTCGGTGTCCCATTTCTTAAATCGTAATTCCGCTGCGCTCGTATCGGATTGCTGATCCGTGTACTCGGCCAAGGAAATACGGCCAGACTTCGTTCGGTCCAGTTTATCGAAACGTCGGGATATGCTTCGCAAGCGATTCCAAGAGCTCGCGATGTTCAGGTTTCATAGCCAGGCTCTCTGTTTCATGAGGGTCTTCTCGTTCGTCATAGAGCTCGGTTGCAATCACCGTTGCATTCGATTGGTCCAGCCAGAACGTGGCTCGCCATCGTTCCGTCCGAATGCTGTAACCCATCAATGAACGGCCTGATGCTGGGTCCTTGCGGGGGTATTGGCTGATGGCGACGCTGTTGTTAATGGAGTCAGGGTTATCGAGGAGGTCGGTCAAACTTTCCCCGTCAATTTTGGACGGTATTTTGAGCCCGCACAATTCCGCAAGTGTGGGGTAAACATCGATGAACTCGACGGGAGCTAGGCAGCGACGGCCGGCTGATTTATGGCCAGGAACATGGATCAGCAAGGGTGCCCGAGTAGCCACTTCAAAATTCGTATGTTTATGCCACAGCCCGTGGTCCCCTAACTGCCAGCCATGATCTCCCCAAAGAACAACAATGGTGCTGTCGGAAAGTCCTTCGCGTTCGAGCGCATCGAGTACACGACCGATCTGGGCGTCGACATAGCTGACGCATGCATAATATCCATGCCTTAATTGCTTGGCATACGATTCGGGAATCGGGTTGTCTTTCGGTACACCGGGGTAATTATGCAACTCACCATTGCTGTGACCTGCAAACTCAGGGCAACCAGCGGGCAGTCTATCGGTTTTAGGGCTTGGAATGGAATCGGGATCGTAGAGATCCCAGTACTTTCGGGGAGCAACGAAAGGAAGATGCGGTTTCAGAAAACCCACTGCGAGGAAGAAAGGCTCACCAGACTGCTCAAGACGAACCTTGAGCTGCTTCAATCGCCTTTCCGCTTCCGTTGCAGTTGCTCCATCAGGTAGTTGGCTGTCCTCCTTGGAACTTACTTCAAAAGCAGGCCCTCTCTTGGCATCCTTGCTGTTTGGGGCGTCATTATCCCGCGTGATCGGATTGGAATACTCCTCCGCGTTGATTTCATGCCGAGTGACAATTCGCTTTTGCCAATCATGAGGATCGGTGTCAACGCTCCGTCCCTTGGGGTACCAGTGCGGTTCACTCCAGGAACGACCATCCTCGTAGCCGTTATGGTAGATCTTGCTCAAAGCAGCAGTGTGGTACCCGTTGGCTCTAAAATGCTCTGGTAGCGTAATGCAGTCCGGTTGAGCTACTCGAAAGTGGGTCTTCAGATCCCACACCTTCGTCGTGTCCGGCCTCAGCCCCGTCAGCATCGCGGTACGCGAAGGACTGCAAACCGCTTGCTGGCAGTACGCACGGTCGAAGACGAAACTCCGTGCCGCAAGGCGATCCAAATGAGGTGACTTTACAACGGTGTTACCATAGCAACCTAGTTCCGGACGCAAATCATCCACAGCGATGAACAAGACGTTGAGTCGCTCGGTAGCATACAAGTCCAGTCTTCCCAAAAAACAGGACAGGAAAAATACTGCGATAATGGCTCGTTGCTTCTTCATTCTTTCCTCAAAGACTCCTCTAGCCTAATCCGACACCCGTTTGATTCGTAACGCATGCCAGATACGATCCGGCAATATTCACCAGTCCCTTGTTATACACAGAACAAGTCTATGTCGAGGAAGGCCGCGAATGTTCGCCAGTTGCGATTGAAGCTTGAGAAGGAAAAACGAAAAACAAGGACATGCATTGCGTTTTGGACGCCGAGGAATTGCAAGCATTGCGTCGGTAGCTTATCCGGGGACGAGTCAGGGGTAGATGAGTATCGTCCGGGCCGATTTCAAGACGTTCGATGCGTGCAAGGTGTGGCATGGAACGGTTTTTTACCCAGACCGCGCGCAACGTCTCCACAGTCGAATGTTGCCGAGAACTTCAGGAAGGTGGTTGGCGTGGCATTGGAATGCTAAGCCGTATTGGCAAGCTGTCGTAGTCCCAACTTCTGGGCCACTTGCCTGAGCACCGCTCGCGACGTGGACATGAAACTGCCGTAGGGGCGATTGCGGGTCAGCATGCCCGTGACCCGCTCCATCCAACGCTGAGCGTCTATCTGCAAGCGATCGAAGATCGATTCCACTTCCTGCGAGATGAACGCCTTCCCCTCGCGCACTGTGCGGCTCATGCAATCGACCAGCATCAGGTATTGGCCAAAGGTGAATCCTTCCTTGATCCCTTCCCGGATCGATCCACGAGCGCGCTGGTCTTCGATCGGAACGAGCCAGTGCGATTGCTCGATCCCTTCGCTGACGCGTTGGGCCGCGACGCTGCCGGTGCGAATCTGCGCGACGTCTTGCAGACGACCGTGAGCGATCATGTGTTCGACTCGTTCTTTGATGGAGGTGTGGGGGGAGTGTTCGGGCAACCGACAAACGCCTGCCGCAACGGGGTTCAAATCGATGTAGGCGGCAACCGTCAAGATCGACTCTTCGTCGAGAATCGCAATCGATTTGTAGCGTCCTTCGAAGAATGTGCCTCGGCAGTTCTCCTCTTGGTTGCATTTGCGCGAGAGGGGTTCTTTCAGGCATTTCATGAACCAACTCAGCGAAGCGAGCCTCGCCCGTTTCTGTTGGATCCATGGTTCGTTGGCTGCGAAGCGTTCGAGGTCTTCTTGGGTAGGCGTTACCGGCTTGCGATTGACCCGAGGTGGATAGAGTTTCAGCCAGCGCTGTGCGACTTGAAGGGGAGTCCAGGAATCGGCCACCTCGGGATCGATTCGGACAAGGAGGTGCAGGTGGTTATCCATCACACTGAAACCGGCGACGGAGATAGCGAATAGGGAGTCGAGTTCTCGAAGGCGTTGATCGAGCCAGGCCTTGCGATCGAAGTCCTGATACTCCGCGATGAGAAACGCGCGGCGAACGCAACGGGAGATGCAGTGATACCAGCGGGTGACGTCTGGATTGACGATCTTGGAACGGGGTTGGGTCATGCGAAAAACGTCCCTTCGGGCAAAAGTGGTCTGGATGAACTCGCATCAAGATAAACCTGCCCGAGTGGATCGACAACCATCGAGGAGCTATATCCTAAGCATTGCACACAGACACCCTCCCTCGCCACCGGGTTAGCTAGCGTTATGTGGTCGAGGATGGGATACAATGCATGTCCTGGTTCTCCCGACAGTGGTTCTCCCGACAGAACGTGTCGCAATTTGGAAAGTGGAGAAATTGCCAGGTTTTTGGAGAAATCAAGGTGTCGCCCGATCCGCTGGGGGCGATTCCGATTGCGTTTCTTCTCGTAGGAGCCAGAACAAGGTAGAATGGCAAAGAGATTTACTCGGGAGAAGAAGATGACGCAAAACGATCTACTGGAGGCGATAGAGGCCTTACCTAAAGAACTTCAGTTCGCTTTGGCGACTTCAGTGCTTGATCGCTTGGCCGCGGAAGGCCCATTGCCGGTATCTGAGCAGCTCAAGACGGAATTCTTGCAGCGCGAGCAAACGTTCTTTGCAGATCCAAGCAAGGGCGAGTCATGGGACGTCGTGCGCGAAGAACTCTTTGGAAAGTGAACCAAGTACCGATTGTTATTGAGCCGGCTGCCAAATTGGATATCCGCAGTGCTCGCGATTACTATTCCGACAAAGGCGAAAACACCTCCGAGCGATTCCGGGATGAACTGACTGAGTTGTTCGACTTACTAGCGCGTCATCCCGAAGCAGTCGCAGTCGCTTTTGGCAGGACTCGTCTCAAGCCGATGCGATGCTTTCCCTACATCATTGGGTACATCTATTTCGAAGGCGTCGTCCACGTTACTGGAGTCCAGTATGGTGGATTAGGCTGGGATGAATTTGAGCGTCGACAGTTTTAGGCGAGGCAACTACGCTTGTGATGCTTTGATGATGGACTGATAGAGATTCTTGGCCGTTTCGCGTTGGCGAGCGTCGCCTGCATTAAGCTCAATCCAAGTTTGAATTCGACTCGCATATCGAACCCCATCTTCGTCTTGCTCGTTGGTAAAGAACGCTGCATCGTCTTTTGTTTCGATCAGTACGATATCCGCGAAACTGGGGACGCTCTCAGACGTCAACGAAAGCAGCGGTTCAGCCAACTTCAAGTCGCTAACAGCCACTTTCAATGGTCCGCCTTGAGCGATGGTGCAATAGCGTGTCGCCGAGGACTCACCGGATAGCGACCAAGCAAGTTTTGTGGAGTTAGATAGTCCGCTTAGCTTCAGTGGGACTTTTTGACTTCGATAGAAGCGACTTCGACCAGATGGATTCAATCGCCAGTTCTTACCCAGCTGATCCAGCATCCGAATGGGATCGGCAAGGCGGATAGTGTTTCCTTCTTTGAGCACGAGCAACTCTTCAGCGTATGCGGAGATCGTTTTGGAAACTTGAGAAAGCGAAGGGCCCTTCAATTGCGCATGCTTCGCGATTGCTTCAGTCAATTCGCTCAGTGTTTCCCAATTGGACTTTTCGATCAGCATCCGCGCAACAAGTCCGGATCGCCCTCGAAAGGGATTCGCGACTGGTCTTGAATCGGGATAGCGATTTGGTTGACCTGTACGCACGACACAGAAACGGTTGGGAACGTAAACAATGCCATTGCCACACAAATCGATTCCGCTGACCGCCATACCCTCAAGTTCTGCTAGTCGATCCGGTGACAAGTACGGAAGGAAGATCAAGGGATGACACCCCAGTCGCATGGCGTCGTTGGCGGCTTGCTGAATGGCTTTTTGAAAATCTTCCTTCGTGGATCGAAACTTGCATTCAACGGTGAATCGTTCGGTGTCAGCGGCACCGTTGAACGCCACCTCAAGTAGCGCATCGATCGCTCGATCCGACCCGAAACGAGCATGACGGATGACCAGCGGGGTCAACAGCGGTTCACCGGATCGCAGCCGATCGAGCATAAACTGGGGGGTGACTTTCGTGTTTTCGTCCATTTTCTCACGTGGGAAAAGTGCCTTGAACACGAAAAGATAGCTTATTTTCGCGAAATGGCAAGTTTTCCCTTGCGGGAAAACGTCCGTAAACCCGAAAACAGGTGGTTGGTGCGAGCGTGTCACCCGCGGCTTTCCTCGAACAAGTAATCGGGTCTCCGCTTAGGTCGATTCCAGTGGCGTCCGCACCGAGATCGTGCTGTCACGGCGCGTTCATGCGAGAACGCAGTTCAGCGATCTTCGCCCGCTCGATGGTCATCCTAACTCCAAAAATTGCACCTGCGATTCCAAGCAGTGACCCGCCAATATCCCCGACCAATCCCCACAGGCTGCCGAAATTCGGAAACCAGAGCTGCAACGTACTGAAAAGGCCAACGCAAATCGGCAAGAGCACTCCACTCCCCCAAAACAGGCCCAAGACCCGCTTGCGCCGCTGGCGATCATAAAGTTCTGCGAGTTCCACGGAGCCTTTCGAGCCCAATGGCTCGGATTCAGTGAGCGTCAACCGCAGACTGCGCGGCAAGAGGGCGAGCAGTAATCCGAAAACCCCGCCGTAGACCGCGAGAGCCAAAAGCCAGCGCGACCGCTCGGCGGCAGCATAGGCAAGTTTGGCCGCCGCCGGATCCGCAGCGGAGTCGCCCGGGTAAGTGCCCGCGGGAAATGGCATCAACCCGCGAGCAGCAATCGCGCCGAGAAAGAGTAAATAGACGGCGATCGGAATCAGCCACATCGCCCGCGTCACGGGGCTGCGCTTCTCGCGATTGACAAGCGAAGCGGTTCGCAGCCCGTTCGCTTCCGACTCGGTCGCCGCCGCACCGCTCCAGAATGGATTCCTAGCGGCGATCGCTGGCACCGCCAGACCGAACCACAGCGGGAAAAACCAGACCCACCAAAAGTTGGCAATGAGAAGTGCACCGGGAAAACGTGAGCCCAGAAGCACCAGCCCCAGCCAAATTGCCAGCAGCGCGACTGTGGCGAGAGAGAGGGCCAGCATTCGGCTTCCCGCCCGAATCCGTCCGGCGTCATCCGTTGTCCGGTTTGGAACGAGCAGCGCAAAGATCAGCGGAGTAACGATCATGATGGGCGCGAAGACCAGCATCAACAGGCGGCCAAAGGTCAGGAATGGGTCCGACATCGATGTTCTCCAAAAGCAAAAACTGGTTGACGAAAACTGGCTGACTAGGGCGACTGCTTCCAAAGTCGCTCGATCTGCCGATTACAAATGGTCTCGATCACCTCGCGCGAGAATCCTGCGATCTTGGCGTCATTCAGCACCGCCGTAACCCCAGCTTCGATCCTCTTTCGATCCTCGCCTTTCGGCCCATGCGCTCGCTCAGTCGTCGCAATCACGACCGTACCTCGGCCCCGGGCAGAGGCCAGCAAACCGGCAGCAGTCAATTCACGATAGGCCCGCGCGACCGTGTTCAGATTGATTCCCAGGTCGGCCGCCAGCTGCCGCACAGGAGGCAGTTCGTCTCCCTCGACCAACTTGCCGGCGGCGATCAGGTCGCGCAAACCGTGGACAAGCTGGTCGTGAAGCGGAACCGGACTGGTGAGCGAAATTGTGATCATAAGCCTATTGTATCATACGATGATACAATAGGCAATACGGAAAAAACAAAAAGGGGACGGGGGTCAATTCCGGAATTGACCCCCGTCCCCTTTCGGTATCCCAACATGCCGAGCAGCTTTGTCGCAGTTATGCATCCCCCATTTCCGCGGTCAGGAGCAGGGGACAACTTCTTTTTTGGAGGAAGATCCGATGGCCGAATCGCTCAGCGGAAAGCGGTATGTAATCGCCGGTGGCAGCGGTTTTCTTGGCGTCTCATTGGCTGAGTATCTGCAGCAACACGGCGCAGCGGTCTCGATTTTGACTCGGCGCTCGGGGCAAACCCGGAGTGGAGTCAAGTTTGTGCTCTGGGATGCGCGGACCAGTGGCCAGTGGTGCGAAGTGCTCGAAGGAGCTGATGGCTTGGTCAATCTGACTGGTCGCTCCGTCAATTGCATCAAGACGCCGGATCATCAAGACGAGATTCTGCGCTCGCGAGTGGAGTCGACTCGAGCACTCGGCGCGGCGTTGCGGGCACTGAGGTCACCGCCACCAGTCTGGGTACAAATGAGCACGGCTCATATTTATGGCGATCCACCCGAGCTGGTTTGCGATGAGGATGCGGCTTACGGGTACGGACTAGCACCTACTGTCGCCAAAGCCTGGGAAGCCGCGTTTGCCGAGAGTCTGTTGCCAGAGCAGCGCGCGGTTGTGCTGAGGACCGGCTTCGTTATCGGTCGCGACCGCGGCGCGGGGAATGGCGCACTGCAAACACTTGGCTGGCTGGCTCGGTTCGGATTGGGTGGGCGAGTCGGCAAGGGCACGCAAGGAATGAGCTGGATCCATGAACTCGACATGAATCGTCTTTTCGTTCAAGGCTTGACTGACCCTCAAATGCGTGGCGTCTACATCGCGTCGGGGCCGAATCCAGTTTCGCAGGCCGAATTCATGCGGCATTTGAGGAAGGCGGTGGGGATGCCGATCGGTCTGCCAGCCTTTGAGTGGATGGTGCGGCTCGGCGCGCCGCTGTTGCTGCGAACTGATCCGGAACTGGCGCTTTACGGTCGCTATGTTCGGTCTCGCCGATTGTCCGAGGAGGGATTCGAATTTCGATTTCCGGAATTAACTGCCGCCTTGAAGGACATCTATCAGCGCTGAACAACGCCGAAGCGGAAACGGAAGTCCAAGAAAGGGAGATGGTGGCACGGTGGTCAATTCGGGCCACCCCTCACCTTTCCCTCAATCAGAATCGATGAACAGTATCTACAATTTGTGCCACCCACCTATTTGACAGTTCGGGTAGGTTTTGCTATCCTGCCCTGCCTCGGGAGGAAGAGAGAGTATGCCTAGACCACTGCGTGCTGAACTGTTTGATCCCAACGAAGTGG
>CAYXFO010000141.1:0-10021 GCA_964464255.1 uncultured Pirellula sp. | reverse complement strand
GACGAAAGCCAAGCCTACTCCGATATGGCGAGCAAGTTTTTCGAGCATTACGTTGCGATTTCGGAGGCAATGAACTCGATACACGGGTCCGGTCTTTGGGATGAGGCCGACGGATTCTATTACGATCATGTCTTTCGGCACGGAAGAAGCACTGCCCTAAAAGTTCGCTCGTTGGTGGGTTTGATTCCTTTTTGTACGAA
This sequence comes from uncultured Pirellula sp., assembly GCA_964464255.1. Lineage (GTDB taxonomy): Bacteria > Planctomycetota > Planctomycetia > Pirellulales > Pirellulaceae > JBKCUI01. The sequence goes on along the minus strand of CAYXFO010000141.1, from coordinate 9,821 downwards.
CATCATCCTTCACGAATCAACTCTATGTCGCTTGCCTAGCTTTATGCGTCGCATGAACTGGTTTCTGAAGCACAAACCTCAAATGTCTGGCTACATGACTTACTTGGAGCGAAAGTGCCCCGAGGGGAGCCTCTCGGGAATGCGGTTATTAGCAATTCCATCCACGGAAAGACTGCGACGGTTGCTCGGCTATATGCTCGATGAAAACGAGTTTCTGTCTCCGTTTGGTATCCGATCCTTGTCGGCTATTCATGCGAAGAAACCGTTCGTGTTCGATCACGAAGGGGGGACGGCTTCCGTGAGCTACGTTCCAGGCGAGAGCAATACCGGTATGTTTGGGGGAAATTCGAATTGGAGAGGCCCCATCTGGTTTCCACTCAACTATTTGATCATCGAATCGCTCCGCTCTTATTACGAATATTTCGGGGATTCCTTCCAAGTCGAATGCCCCACGGGGTCCGGGCATCCGATGAATTTAATGCAAGTTGCAGACGAATTGGAGCATCGATTGGTTCGAGTTTTCCTTTCGGGAACAGATGGCAAACGGCCATGCCACGGATCCGATCCTCGGTACGCACAAGATCCCCACTGGCGCGATTTGGTACTGTTCTACGAGTACTTCCACGGTGACAACGGCAAGGGACTAGGTGCAAGCCACCAAACAGGCTGGACTGCGCTTGTCGCGACAATGCTGGAGCACCAAGCTCATTGCCGTGCGCGTTCTTGAACTCTTCGCCGGGATCGGCGGCCTGCACGCTGCCTGTCCATGGCTGACGATTGCTGCCGCCGTCGATATCAATCGCGATAGCGAGGCCGTCTATTCACGTAATTTCTCGGTCCCTTACTTTATACGAGAACTCGAGACGATTCCGCAGGACTGGCTCGCAACTCAAAAAGCAGATCTTTGGTGGATGAGTCCCCCCTGCACTCCGTTCACTCGCAAAGGGGAACGAAGGGACATTCACGATGTCCGAACACGTCCGTTGCTTCACCTAATCGATGCCGTAGCTCGTATCGAACCCGCGTACGTTGTCTTGGAGAACGTGGTTGGGTTTGAGAACTCGCAAACCTTCCAACGCCTATCCGATGTGTGGCAAGGATCGGGCTACCACTTGCAGGTACACACACTCTGTCCGACGCAACTCGGTTGGCCGAATCGGAGACCTCGCGTTTATGTGATTGCGACTCAGGGAACCGACCCTGTAGTCAAGATCCCGGAGTTGACGCTCTCGAAAGCCTTAAGGGATCTCCTAGTTCAGTACGAAGCTGACACAGCCCAACGCGAAGGGCTGCGCGTAAGTTCGGATATAGTTTCCAAGTATGGAGCGGCGCTCGATGTTGTCGATGTCGATGACTCGCATGCGGTCGCCGCCTGTTTTGGATCGTCCTACGGCCGCGCAATCACGAAATCTGGTTCGTATATCGCCACGGAATACGGATTGCGCCGGTTCTCGCCGCGCGAGGTGGCGAATATATTGGGCTTTCCGCAGGATTTTGTCCTACCCGACCATCTACCAGCTCGGCGACTTTGGCAGTTGCTAGGTAATTCACTCTCTCTGCCAGCCGTCGCGCACATTATGCAGTTCACTCGATCATGAATTCAAAATGTTTCTTTCGATCGTGGCTTCGTGTCGTTGCGATATTCCTGACCGCCGTGTCATCTAGTTTGTCGATCCGCCAGTGCACTAGCGCGGAGGGGAACGGACAGAAGTCCTCGCAACGTCCGCCAAATCTCTTAATTATCCTTGCGGATGATCTGGGGTTCTCAGATCTAGGGTGCTACGGCTCCGAGATTCAAACCCCGAACCTGGATCGGTTGGCGGAACGGGGGCTTAGGTTCACGCAGTTTTATAACACGGCTCGCTGTTGGCCCACGCGCGGTGCCCTAATGACCGGCTACTACGCACAGCAGATTCGTCGCGATCAGGTCGAAGGGGTTCAAAGTGGTGGTCAAGGCAAACGCCCCTCCTGGGCGCCCCTGCTGTCGGTATCGCTCAATCAACACGGTTACAAGTCCTACCATTCCGGCAAATGGCACATCGATGGCATGCCTCTGAAGAACGGCTTCGAGAGTTCGTATCGTTTAGAAGACCACGATCGATACTTTCATCCCAAAAGACATTTCTGGAACGATGAACCATTGCCTGCAATGGATGGCGATGCAAATTTTTATGTTACGACCGAGATCGCAAACCGAGCGTTGATGCAATTCGACCAGCACACGGCTCAGTATCCCAACTCGCCATTCTTTTCCTTGGTCGCGTTCACCGCTCCCCATTTCCCGCTGCAGGCGCCACGCGAAATAGTAGCACGGTACCTAGAACGATACCGTGACGGTTGGGATCGTGTTCGTCGAGAACGTTGGTCTCGAATGCAGGATCTCGGTCTTGGAACGCAACTATCTGAAGTGGAGCGAGAACTCGGGCCTCCCTATCCGTTTCCTGATGCCATGAAGAAACTGGGGCCTGGTGAAGTGAACCGTCCGATACCGTGGGATGAGCTGAATGCAGAGCAACAAGCGTTTCAAGTCGGCAAGATGGCCGTGCATGCCGCCATGGTGGAAAGCATGGATCAGGAGATCGGTCGGCTTGTTGAGTGGCTGCGCAACCACGGTCAATGGAACAATACGTTGATCATGTTTCTCTCTGACAATGGCGCGAGCGCTGAGATCATGGTGCGAGGAGATGGCCATGCGGCGGATTCCAATGCTGGCGCGAAGGAAAGTTATCTGTGCCTTGGACCAGGTTGGTCGACCGTCTGCAACACTCCATTTCGCAAACACAAGACTTGGGTTCATGAAGGAGGGATTTGCACTCCATGCATCTTGCATTGGCCCGAAGCAGTCAAGGTCGCCGACAAACCAATCGACATTCCTTTGCATGTCATCGATGTCGCTCCCACACTACTGGAGATCGCCAGCGGCAAACGCATGAGCCGATCCGATGAAGTTCATTCGAGCAGAGTACCCTCCCCCCCTGGCCTCAGTTTCTTGCCTATACTCAAGCCGAGCAATTCACCCTATCGAGAACTCGCCGCGGAGAGAGAAACACCCGAGGATCGAATCCTTTGGTGGCAGCACGAGCAGAACCGAGCCGTTCGCAAAGGAGATTGGAAACTGGTTGCAGCAGGGAAGGAGAGTTCGTGGGAACTATACAATCTTCGGGAGGATCGCTCGGAGACCAACAATGTTGCAGCCGATCACACCGAACGTGTTCGCGAATTGGCTGATCTGTGGGAATCGATGCGAAAGGATCATCAGGCGGCAGCTCTGCTACCCGACTAAGAACTCGAAGTTACGTTTCAACAGACCGTTGCAACTTCGGCGCATCTACTTGTTAATTTTCAACTGCTAGCTACTGGGACTTATGGATTTATGATAGGGGGAACAAAAAAAGCCTGCTCGGTATGAGCAGGCTTTTTGAGTTGTGATCGGCATGAGGACCGAAGATTACTTGGCCTTGGCGAACTTGGCCTTTTCGAAGGCTTCGTCACCGAAGAGCTTAGCGACCTTGTCGTCGTCGCTCATCTTCTCAGCCTTGCCTTTGCAATTGTTGCAGCAGAAGCCGATCTTGGCTCCCTTGAACTCGACGCTGGCATCTTTGTTCAATTCGCCACCGGAGAATGGGCATGCGCCCTGGGTGACTTGGCCAGAAGCGATTAGCTGATGGTTAGCCTTGGCCGCGAAGCTCTTCGAGTCGTCGGTGAACTTCTTTTGGCAGTTACCGCAGCAGAAATAAACCTTTCCGCCCTTCCAGTCAGCGGTCTTGTCTTCTTTAGCAGCAGCACCGGAGATCAAGCACTTGACCTTCGATACATCGACCTTCTCGGCGTAAACGCTTACAGCAGAGAACGCTACGGCGAAAGCGAACATAGCAGCAATAAATGTCTTCATTCCAATCCTCCAAAGAGTAATGCAGGGGGTACGTACTGAGAATATGGTAGGCTCAGGGGAAGCGGTATGTCAACCGAGGCAAGAGCGATTTGAACGAAGGTGGATGTCCTTAAGCCATTCTGGCCATGAGGAGTTCCCTCTGGCACAATAGCTCCTTGGGCATGTGGTGGTAGAGTCGCAGAAAAAACTCCTCTTGGCTCATGATTTCCGCCAGCCATTCCTCCCGAGAAAATTGCATCGCGGCATCGAATTGCGCCTCATCGAAGCCGTCGAGGCCATCGACGTAGAAATCGACCCAGTCGGGGGTCCAGCCTATGGGGGTCTCGTGGCCTGGAATGCGGCCGTGGCAACGGTTCACGATCCACTCGAGGACCCGCATATTCTCGCGAAAACCCGGCCAAAGGAACTTGCCCTGCGGGGTTTTTCGGAACCAGTTCACATGAAAGATTCGGGGCAGACGCTGGATATGCTTCCGCATTTCCAGCCAGTGGCCAAAGTAATCCCCCATGTTGAAGCCGCAGAAAGGGAGCATCGCCATCGGGTCGCGGCGAACCGTACCGACCTGGCCAGTTGCGGCAGCGGTGGTCTCGGAGCCTTGGGTTGCCCCCAGAAACACTCCATGCGTCCAGTCGAAGGCTTGGAATACCAGAGGCAATGTGGTGGGGCGGCGTCCTCCGAAGACGATGGCGTCGATCGGAACTCCCTCCGGATTCTGCCAGTCGGGGTCGATGTTGGGGCATTGGTCTGCGGGCGCGGTGAAGCGGGAATTGGGATGGGCTGCTAATCGTCCGCAATGCGGGTTCCAGTCGTTACCCGTCCAGTCGATCAAATGAGCTGGCGGGGGCGAGAGCCCTTCCCACCACACACCCAGTTCATCCGTGAGAGCAACGTTGGTGAAGATTGTATTGCGGGACATGGCATGCATCGCGCCGGGATTGGATTGCCATGATGTTCCTGGAGCGACGCCGAAGAATCCGCGTTCCGGGTTGATGGCATGCAGTTTCCCGGTCTTGCCCGGCCACAACCACGCGATGTCATCCCCGACCAGCGTCGTTTTCCAACCCATGTCTCGATAGCGTTCCGGAGGCACGATCATCGCAAGATTGGTTTTCCCGCATGAGCTTGGGAATGCGGCGGTGATATAAGTCTTCAAACCATCGGGGGCTTCTAAGCCCATGATCAGCATGTGTTCGGCCATCCATCGATTGTCGCGAGCGATGGTGCTGGCGATTCGGAGTGCAACACATTTCTTTCCCAACAAAGCATTGCCACCGTAGCCGCTGCCGTACGACCAAACTTCCCGCGTCTCGGGGAAATGGACGATATACTTTTCGTCATTGCACGGCCATGCCGCATCTTTTTGTTCTGGATCGAGCGGATCGCCGACGCTGTGCAAGCAGGGAACGAACGGACCATCGCTCCCGAGTTTCCTCAAGACCCTCTCCCCCATGTTGCACATAATGCGCATGCTGACGACAACATAGGGAGAGTCTGTTATCTCGATACCTACCAGCGCTAGGGGACTATCGAGTGGTCCCATGCAAAAAGGAACGACATACATCGTTCTTCCCCGCATACAACCGCGAAACTTCTCGATCAACAGACTGCGCATCGAATCGGGATCACGCCAGTGATTCATCGGTCCGGCATCCCCCTCGCGACGCGAACAGATGAAGGTTCGATCCTCGACGCGAGCCGTGTCGGAGGGATGGCTTCGCGCTAGGAAGGAGTTCGGGTGCAGTTCTGGGTTCAACCGAATCAACGTGCCTCGCTCAACAAGTTCATTGGTCAGTTCGTCCCACTCCTCCTGAGAGCCATCGCACCAGCGGATGTTGTCTGCCTCGCAAAGCAGTGCGGTCTCCATCACCCAATTCGCAAGCGCCTTGTGCGACAAAGTGATCAGCGGTTTATGTTGCAGGGTCACGTCAGCCATGCTCAAGTGGTGAAATCAAATAGGGGAGCGGATGATCAGATCAGAACGCGTAAGCCAATCAACAGGATACCGCAGAAGCTTCCTTTTCAGGGAGACCAGAAACGGTGTCGGGCAAGATTAATCTTCGCCCAAGGATTCCCGCCCTGAAGATTCCCGAACATCCCCTTTTTTACTTGGGTTTCGGCGTCCGCCGGGTTTGCCGGTCTTTTGCTCAAATGAACTCTTATTTCGAAGGATATGGTGATAGTGTTGTGCAAAGCGGTGGGCTTCGTCCCGAATATATTGCAAAAGCCTTAACGCAAACGACTCTCGTCCTAATCGAATAGGCTCCTTCTCATCGGGCAGATAAATCTCTTCATCCTTTTTTGCTAGCGAAATCAGAGTCGGTGGTTGGAGGTCGCAGTCACGGAACGCTGCTCGGGCCGCGTTGAGTTGTCCCTTTCCCCCGTCGATCATGAGCAGATCGGGAAAGGCTTCGTTTTCCTCATACTTTCTTTTGAAACGGCGCGAGATGACTTCGTGGATCGATCGGAAATCATCGATTCCCTCGACACCTTGGATTTTGTAGCGTCGATAACCTGGCTTGAACGGAAGCCCATCTAGAAACTGAACAACCGACGCGACCGTATCGGCTCCACCGAGATGCGCGATATCGACCCCCTCGATCACGCGAGGTTCATTCTCCATTCCCAAAACCTTTTTCAGCGCCCGCATTCCCTTTTTGGGATCGATATAAAAGACCTCGGGCTGCGCATGGACATCGATTTCGCCGCGGCGGTTCAAGTTTTCCAGAAGCTGGATCTCGTCTCTCAGTCGTGCAGCTCGTTCGAAGTCAAGCTTCGAGGATGCCTCCTTCATCTCTTCCCGCATCTGTTTGAGAAGCCGTTCGCTACCGCCATCAAGAAAAGTCTGCAGGCGCCGAATATCTCGACGATAGTCTTCTTTGCTGATTCGTCGATTGCACGGTGCGGTGCACTGTTGGATCGATGCGAGCAGGCATGGTCGGAACCATTGCCATCTGGGATCGCTTTCCTCGATATCGAGCGAACAAGTGCGGAACTTGAAAACACGCTGCATAACCTGCAACGCACCGCGAAGTTGTCCGGCGCTGGTGAATGGTCCGTAGAGCTTTGCTCCTTTATCTTTCGGAGTCCGAGTCACTTCGACACGCGGAAAATCCTCGTGCGTGGTGATCATCAGGTACGGAAAGGACTTATCGTCCTTGAGATCCTTGTTGTGCAGCGGTTGGATATCTTTGATCAAGCGATTCTCGGTGAGCAATGCTTCCACTTCGCTAGCGCACACCATGCAGTCGATATCGGCAATCTCATGGATCCAGTCGGCGGTCCGGATCTCGGATGCCGCTGAAGCATGAAAGTAACTCCCGGCTCGGGAGCGGAGATTCTTGGCTTTGCCAACGTAGATCACCACGCCCGAGGCATCTTTCATCAGGTAGACCCCCGGTTCCTGCGGAAAGTCCTTGACCTTTTCCGCCGCGCGACGGAATCCTACGTTCCCAGAGCGCAGAGATTCCAGAAGCTCGATCTGTTCCGGGGTAGCGGGCGAACCCGATTCGTCGATTTCTTCCTCAGAGTTGTCGAGTTCATCGCCAGGGTCTGGCATAAGGCATTCCGTTGTTTTTGTGGCTATGAGTGAGGGTGTGGGCGTCCCTCCCGCCAGATCGAAACTAGCAAATTCGCGAACTCCTCACAAGGCAACGCCCGGCCGGGCGAGGTAAAGAGACTCGATATCGAGCTTTCCGCATGTCGGGCTTTTGGCGATCGCGATCGCTAGCAAGTGGTCTTTCGCTCGGGATTATCCTAACCCGACGCGTGAGCGAGGGACGAATGAGGCAAGATCTCTAAAGCGACGTAACTCCTTGCGGCTATTGCGTTTCCGGCTGCGTTCGCGGTCGCGGATGAGGGATTGCCTCTTGTGGACCTAGCCCGTAGTTGGTTATCGTTCTAGGAGTTGATTGTCGATGTACTGACTCTGGCCCTTTATGTCTGAACCCGGTTCTCGCGCCGTTGCCACGATTGAATACCTTCGGGGGATTCGCCCTTCGATTCTTCCATCGTTGCTATTGTGCGACTTTGCCAATCTGCGTCGCGAGGTGGATTTGCTTGAGGAGTCTGGAGTGGACGTCCTCCATCTGGATGTTATGGACGGACACTTTGTCCCCAACCTGACCTACGGCATGCCGATTGTTGCGGCTTTGCGCAAGATCACATCGCTGAAACTGGATGTGCATCTCATGATCTCCGATCCAGCGCAATACGCGGATCAGTTCATCGATGCGGGAGCGGACAGTATCACATTCCATATTGAAGCGGTTTCCGGTGATCCCGGGCCGATCCTTCAATCGATTCGCGACCAAGGTGTAGCTTCTGGGTTGGCCATCAATCCAGCGACCTCGATGGAGCGATTGTTGCCGTATGTGTCGCTGTGCGATCTGGTTTTGGTGATGAGTGTCCCTGCGGGTTTTGGTGGGCAGCCTTTTGAGCCGGTCGCCTTGGATCGACTGCGACAGCTTCGAGATCAGTTTGGGCCCGATTTGCTCCTTGAGATTGATGGCGGGATCAATGTGCAGACGGTCGGCCCTGCGACCGCGCACGGAGCGGACTTGCTCGTGGCAGGTTCCGCTATCTTCCGCGAGGCAGACTACTGCCAAGCGATGACGCGTTTGCGTCGCGAATTCCAACGGAGTTGAGCGATGCAAGCTGCGGATCGATTCTTTGATGGGATGTTATATGTTTAAAGTGGTAGTCGTTCGCCCCGGTTCGACAGCTTTCGATGAACAAGATCGGATGAAGGGATGCCTCGATATCCCTCTTTCCCCCGCAGGACTAGAACAAGCTCAACGCGTCGCGATCGCGATGGTTGGGCTTTCCGTCACCGCCGTGTATTGCGGCCCATGCGAGTCGGCACAGGCCACGGCTAGGACCATCGCAGATGCGACTCGATGCAAACTAAAGATATGCGAATGTTTTCGCAATCTCGATCATGGCCTATGGCAAGGCAAGTGCATTGAAGAGATCAAGCGACAACAACCCAAACTGTTCAAACTCGTACAGGACAACCCGCGAGCATTTCATCCTCCCGGCGGCGAAACTCTTGCAGAGGCGGAATCGCGGGTTGCCAAGCAATTAGATAAACTACACAGGAAACATTCCAAGGAAACGATCGCAGTGGTGATCCCTGAACCCTTGGCGACTCTGGTCGCCAGCAAACTCAAGTCCGTCGACTTCGGTGATCTTTGGGAGTCAGAATGCGATAATGGGTCCTGGGAAATCATCGAAGAAACAGCATCTGCGAGAAACTGAGATTTGTTTGTTTTGAAAGAAGTTACGATCCATCATGGCAATCGCTGATTCCACCGGCCAAAACACTGATCAAGACACCGATCAAGACACCGACGCATCTCCTAAGGCGATGAAGCGTGGGATCCCCGAAGGACTGTGGATTCGCTGCCCGGGGTGTCGCGATTCGATCTACCGCAAGGAACTCGAGCGGAACCTGAACGTATGTCCGAAATGCCGGTACCACAACTACGTCTCGGCTCGCGAACGGATCGCCCAATTGTTGGACGAAGGGACATTCGAGGTCTGCGACGAACAGGTATTGCCGACCGATCCCTTGAAGTTCGCCGACAAGAAATCTTACGCCGAGCGATTGACTGCCGAACAGCATCGCACAGGACTAACCGACGCCGCGCTGTGCGGCACCGGGATGATACGCGCACGGCGAGTCGCAATCGCGGTAACCGATTCCGCATTCATCATGGGGAGCATGGGTTCGGTGGTCGGTGAACGACTCACCCGCCTCATCGAACGGGCCACGGCGAACGATTTGCCGTTGATCATCGTCAGCGGTTCCGGTGGGGGAGCACGTATGCATGAGGGAATTCTATCGTTGATGCAGATGGCCAAGGTCTCAGCAGCGCTGGCACGATATCACGCTGCAGGCGGACTCTACATCAGTGTGCTAACCAACCCG
>CAYXFO010000140.1:0-10039 GCA_964464255.1 uncultured Pirellula sp. | reverse complement strand
TTGCGGATGTGGCGGAATTGGCAGACGCGCTAGACTCAGGATCTAGTGGCCTAATACATACGGCCGTGGAGGTTCGACCCCTCTCATCCGCACTCGAGATCGAGATGTCTTCCCCTTTGACTTGTTCTTTGATATGCCGAAAGATTTCCTAGCCGGGGTCCAACCTGAGTACGATGTGGTCGTGATCGGAAGCGGGCTGGCAGGAATGACCGCTGCGAACATCCTAGGACGTGCCGGTCATCGCGTACTGCTTCTCGAGCAGCACTACAAGCTCGGTGGCTTGGCAACATGGTTCAAACGCCCTGGTAGTCATACGTTCGACATCTCGCTGCATGGTTTTCCATACGGCATGCTCAAAAGTTGCAAGCGTTATTGGAACGATGAAATCGCTTCCAACATCGTTCAACTTAACCGGATTCGGTTCGACAATCCGATGTTCTCCCTCACAACCACTTACAATCGCGAGGATTTCACCGATCTGCTTTCGAGCCAGTTTGGTGTCGCACGCGAAGAGGTAGCTCGATTCTTCGATACTGCGCGGGGCATGAATTTTTACGACGATCAGTCCCTAACGACAGGGGAGTTGTTCGAGAAATTTTTTCCCGGTCGCGAAGACATCGTTCGACTGTTGATGGAACCGATCACCTATGCCAACGGCTCGACACTCGAGGATCCAGCAATCACCTATGGCATCGTCTTCTCGAACTTCATGGCCAAAGGGGTGTTTATTTACGAAGGTGGGACCGACGACCTCGTTGGGAAGATGCAAGCCGAACTGACACGCAACGGTGTCGACACCCGAATACGATGCGATGTCTCAAAGATACTTGTCGGTCGCGAAGGTATTGAAGGGGTCATCGTCAACGGCCGCGAGATTAAGTGCCGAGCTGTCGTAAGCAATTCCAACTTGCGATCGACCATTTTCAACCTGGTTGGTTCAGAGCATTTCGATAGCAAGTTCGTCGAAGACGCGCGAGCAGTCCGACTCAACAATAGCAGCACCCAAGTCTACATGGCACTCAAGCCGGAGGTGGAAATACCAGAAGAGACGGGAGATCTGCTCTTCTGCTCGACAGCGTCTCTGTTTCGGACCGAACTGCTCCTCGATCGCAACATCACTTCACGCACTTTCAGTTTCTACTATCCTCGCACGCGTCCGCATGGCAAGCAGCGACATGCGATCGTCAGCAGTACCAATGCCAATTGGAGCGACTGGGCCGATCTAAGCGATGAAGAATACCAAGCCAGCAAGCAAGACTTGATCGAGACCACCCTCGATGCGCTGGAAAAATACGTACCCAACTGTCGCGATAAAGTCGAATTGATCGATGCTGCCACCCCCAAGACGTTTCATCATTACACCAAGCACCAACTCGGCGCTAGTTTTGGAACCAAGTTCGAGGGGTTGGCCGTCTCTCGAGCCTTGCCACAACAAGTACCAGGCTTGTATCACGCGGGAAGTGTCGGAATCATCATGTCCGGTTGGCTCGGCGCGATCAACTATGGCGTGATCGTCTCCAACGAAGTCGACCAAATGCTGTGCCGATCCGCTTCTTTGCCCACTCCCGCTCCCGCGACGTGAAGTTGTCGCTCTCAAGAATCCACCTCACGTTATCTTATGACCACACGACGAAGAGCTCGCGAAATTGTTCTGCAAGTCCTATTCGAAGAGGACCTGCACCCGTTGCGAGAAGAAGCCGATGCTCAGGAGTTTATCTCGCGTCGTCTCCTGCAAAACGGACCCTTGGTCGAGTTTGCGACGAAGCTGTGGAAAGGAGTTCGGGAGCATCGCGCGGAACTCGATAAGCGGTTAGGAAAACATTCGGCGAACTGGTCCATCAAGCGAATGGCAACTATCGATCGAAATGTACTTCGCATGGCCACATACGAGATGATCCATGGTGGTGTACCGGGTCCAGTCGCGATCAACGAAGCGATTGAAATTGCCCGACGTTACGGAAATCGTCATTCGGGTCAGTTCGTTAACGGCATCCTGGATAGGGTTTTTAAAGAAAATGCAGCCGCGACTACCACGGGACAACCGCCCGCCAATGTGCTATCGTAGGAGACTTGCGGGCGGTTGATAATCATCGATTCATGGACTCGAGCTACTTGTAGAATTGCGCAATGCCTATTCCTCCATCACCCGAGGATCGTCCTGATCCCAACGATCAAATCCCCCCCGTTCGAGCCCGTGTTACGGAGCATGTTGCCAGGGGAGATATCAGCACGGGTGTGATCGTCGTCACTGGCGGCACCGAATTCGTACTCGATTTTGTCCGCAACCTTCCACGCCCTAACATGATCGTTTCGCGTATCGTATTGCCGCACATGGTGATGCCTCAGTTCATCGAAGCATTGTCCACGAACATCGAACTGTATCGTCAGCGCTACGGCGATTTGCCGGGCTCCGCTCCGGTAGTCTCGCTCGCCGTCGACAGCCATATCGTCTCGGCCGGAACGAGCACACCGGCACCACCAACCCCTTCGCCTCCTGCGGCGTCCGCCGAGTCCGGATCGGGGCTCGCATCCGAGTCGGGCAGCCCGAGTGGTGCTGGAGAAGCAGGTGGTGCTACCGCGAGGAACGCCCCCGCCGGTGAGAGTCCGACTCCTCCTGCGTCATCGCAACCCTCCGGTGCAGTCCGCCGCCACAACCCGCAGGAGATCTATGACGAACTGAAGATTCGGGACGAGATCTTGAGTGGCTCGTATGCAAACGCTGTGATGATCGGTCATGGTCCCTACGAGTTCCATTTCGACTTCATCACCAACTTCTATCCGCAGTCAGCGGTCAGCGCACGAGTGTTTATGGGAGCTGGTCATGTTTGGAGGATGCTCGATTCGCTCAAGCAGTCGTGGGAGCAGTTGCGTCCGCGACTCGGTCTCCCTCCACAGCCTCCCGGACAACCCGGTCCCGGCGGGCCCGGTCGTCCATTCGGTTGATGGCAATGGAGGTAACGTTCTCGCCCCCCGTTGGATTCGTACCGGATCGCCGCGAATTGATCCTGGCAAGTTCTTCTCCAAGGCGACGCAGTTTGCTCGATACTTGGGGGTATCGATACCGTGTGGTCGAGCCCGATCCCAACGCCGAGTGTGGTACGTGCTCGCGCGAAACACCTCCCGAGTTGGTCGCGCGTTTGGCTTATCAAAAAGCGGCCGACGTCATTGGAAAGATCGATACCGGTTGGGTTCTAGCTTGCGACACGGTCGCGGAATGTTGTGGACTCATCTTGGGCAAGCCTGCAAGTCGTGAGCATGCGCGCGACATGCTCTCGCGACTCCGCGGCCGCGAACATCGGGTTTACAGCGGCCTGTGCCTTTGGAACAAAGAGACGGCGGCTCGATCGGTACAAGTGGATGTCTCAAAATTGCGCATGGATACTATCTCAGATGCTGATCTGGAGAGCTATCTGGACACCGACGAGTGGGAAGGAAAAGCCGGTGCATTCGGCTTTCAGGACGGGCCGACTTGGATTGAACTGCTGAGCGGTTCGCCGACCAATGTGGTGGGTTTACCGATGGAGTTGCTTGCCGGGATGCTCCACGGCTCTCCCGATCTTTGAAGTTTCGGGCAATTACGCCAACGGATTGCCCTCGCTACGGATTGTATAGAATCCGAAAAAATCGTATACAAATCGTGTTGTGTCCGTTTCATGCGTTGATTGGTTGATTCTGCAGAGGGGTTCGAGGAATGTCTCAGTTTCAAATATTGCCTGATGAACAGGAACTCAAGGCTCTCGGAAGGGATCTGCGTTTCTATCCGATATCGAACGATCGGCCGAGGTTTCTGACCTCTCCACAAGTGGATCAATTCAATCGTTTGGGCTACATCGCACCGTTGGATGTTTTCCAACCCTCGGAGATCGATGCGATTCGGGCCTACTTCGATGACTTGCTGGTGCGCGTCATCGCTGCGGGAGGAGACAGTTACTCCATCTCATCGGCGCATCTGAAATACGGACCGGTTTACGACATCCTCACCCATCCACGGATTGTCGATTACATCTCCGACCTGTTCGGGGAAAACGTGATCGCATGGGGCTCGCACTTCTTTTGCAAGATGCCGCATGATGGCAAGACCGTTGCCTGGCATCAAGATGCGAGCTATTGGCCGCTATCTCCGTCGAAGGCCGCAACGGTATGGCTCGCCATCGACGATGCCGATCGAGGCAACGCATGCATGAAGTTTGTCGCTGGATCGCACCACTTCGGTCACATGACCTATCGCTCGAGCGAAAACGACGATCACAATGTGCTGAACCAATCGATCGACAATGCCGAGCAATACGGCGAAGTGGTTTATGACGAACTCAAGGCGGGTCAGATTTCCATCCATAACGATCTCTTGCTGCATGGATCGGAAGCGAATGAATCGGACCGGCGTCGGTGTGGGCTAACCCTGCGTTACTGCACCGCAGACGTCCGCGCGGCGATGCGATGGAATGAAAAGGGAGTCTGGGTACGAGGCGGAGATCCTACCGGTCACTGGTTCAACAACCAACGCCCCACCGAAGCCTGACGCCCACGATCGGTTCGATCAGACCGATCCGTCTGATCCCCAACCGTTGCGTAGACGCCCCATGTACAAGATCCCCCAGATCGACAGTGTGGCTGCTAGGGTGATGACCGTACACACAATCGCCACCGATGGCCAACCGCCAGGGCTGTTGGGATTGAGGAACGGATAAGGGTACCAGTCGGTCCATGCTCCGCGCAGCAATGTCAGAAACAGATAAGTGAGCGGATAAATCAGCCACTTCAGCGCTCGCCTAAATGAAATCTTGGATGCTGGGGGCGAGATCAGCCAATCGACCAGAATCCATATTGGCATGCCGTAATGAAGCACCATATCGGCCCAGGGGTGAACGATCTGCTTGACCATCGGTAACCTCGCTAGCAAGACGGCATAGACTACGCCTGTGATTCCAAGGTAAAGGACCAGGGCACCGCGCAAGCTTTCGCGGCGTCGACTGCTCAGCCCCAATCCGCCAGCGGCTTCAACCGCCAGAACAAAAGCGGCCAGCAAATTGGATTGAATGGTGAAGAAACTCAGATACTGATCCAGGACGAATCGATCGATGCGAGTCAAATGCCACGCCTGCAAGCAGACGGCACCGATGCCGAGACAGGCCATCACCCAGCGCATCGCAACCAAACCTTTGCTCGGTGTATGGGATGAGTTGGTTTCTTTCAATTTCTCCCCTTCCGCCAACGAGTTAGGGCTGCAAGAATCGCACTGTTTTCACTTCGGTGCAGTGATTTGTTAACACGATCGCCTTTTTCTGACTAAAGCATAGCCTCGGCCATGTCGCGAGCATGATACGAACTTCGCACGAATGGGCCCGATGCAACCTTTACGAATCCCATCGAGCGAGCCAGATCCCCCAGTTCGTCAAATTCCTCAGGAGGAACATACCGAACCACAGGCAAGTACTTGGGGCCGGGTTGGAGATATTGACCAAGGGTTAGGAAGTCGCATTCGTAGCTCCGAAGGTCCGCCAAGCACTGGAGCAGTTCGTCTCTCGTTTCTCCGAGGCCGAGCATTAAACCGCTCTTGGTTCGGATTGCTGGATTGGCTCGCTTCACGTAGCGCAGCAATTCCAAAGTCCATCGGTAGTCGCTTTTGGGACCGCGGACCCGCCGATACATTCGCGGGACGGTTTCCATGTTGTGATTGAAGACTTCGGGTGCCGACTCGATTACGCGATCGAGTCCTTGTCGATGTTGCACGAAGTCTGGGGTTAAGACTTCGATGGTTGCTCCCGTTTTGCGGCGGACTGCGAGAACACATTGATAGAAATGCTCGCCACCACCGTCGGGCAGATCGTCTCGAGTCACGGAGGTGATGACGACGTGTTTGAGCCCGAGTCTCGCTGCGGCCTCGGCGACTCGTTCCGGTTCATCTAACTCCAACGCGTCGGGCCGCCCTCGGGAAACCGCACAGAAACCACATGGACGAGTGCAGACATTCCCCATGATCATGAACGTTGCAGTCTTTTGCGAATAGCACTCCATGCGGTTGGGGCATTTGGCGTTCTCGCAAACCGTCTCGAGCTTCAGCTCCCGCAGAGTGTCCCACGTAAAGTGATTGGCATTGCCTTTGGGAACTTCGCGTCGAAGCCAGGGAGGAAGCCGGCGACTGGGGGGGAAAACCGCAGCGCTTGATCCGCAGGCTGTGGTCGACTGCTCGTTCTCTGCGGAGGTCACAACCGGAAGCGATTTGCGGTTCGCCGGAGTTTCTGCAACCTGAGTGTCCTGGGGAGGAATAACGGGCAAGTGCATGGGAACAAAACGGTAGAAGTGAGGTGAGAAAGCGTATCTACGACGAGTCAATTTCGAGCGTACTCTGAGTTAGCACTGTAGCCGAGGGAGAGTCTTTTGCCAGCCGCAGAATCGATAAAACCGTCCCGTTCCGCAACCTTTTTCACCCAGGATCCCTGGTCATTTCCACCGTTTCTGACTTACATTTAGAAGCCGGAAAGTTGGATCGGGTGGTTTGTGCCCTCGACGAAATCTGTGCAGTCCAGATCGATGGTGTTGTCTATGGCTTGGAAATCCGCAATCTGCTGGTCGCGTTGGTTGCTCGTTGCAATTGTGATTTTTGGGTTCGAGGACTCAATCGTCCTAGCAACCGAAACGTGCCCATTCTGTTCCGCCGCGTCCCAGACACTTCGGCAGGAGAGTCTCTCGATGGATGCAGTGGCGATCGCTCAGTTGGTCTCCGACGGCCGGGTGGATATCGACGGTAATGCAACGTTCAAAATCGAGAGTATCCTTCGAGGCACCTCGCTCCTGGAAGTGGGCCAAACGGTCGAGGCCGTCTATTTCGGTCCTGGCAAGAGCAACAAGAAGTTTCTGCTCCTGGGCGTGGATCCGCGGAATTTGGTTTGGTCATCCCCGCTTCCTTTGTCTGCAGAAGCGGTCCGATACGTGGAAGCAATCCAGTCTCTGCCAGACGATCCGATTGCCCGGCTCGACTTCTATCAGAAACATTTCGAGCACCCAGATTCTTTGCTGGCCCGCGACAGCTACGACGAGTTCGCCCTCGCACCCTATGAAGATGTGAAAAAGCTCAAGGACAAAATGGACCGCAAGCAACTGCTGGACTGGATTCGCGACCCCGCAAAGTCGCCGGACCGGAAGCGATTGTACTACACGATGCTCGGAATCTGTGGGCAACCCGAAGATGCCGAAGAATTCGAAGACATGATCGAAAGCGATGATCCGGAAAAGCGTGCTGGGCTGGATGCTCTGATCGCCGCTTATCTCATGCTCAAGGGAGAAGATGGCCTGAAGCTGATCGACGAACAGTTTCTTGCCAATCGCAAGTCGAGCTATCCCGATGTTTATTCTGCGGTCATGGCCCTCCGATTTCACGGGACCGAGGTGCAGATACTTCCCAAGGAAGAGATCCTCAAATCGATGCGGCATCTGTTGGAGGCCCCCGATTTGGCCGACCTCGTCATTCCCGACTTGGCTCGCTGGGGCGATTGGAGTCAAATCGATCGCTTGACCGAGCTATTCAAGAATGCGAACGACGACAATTCCTGGGTGCGAGTCCCTGTGGTCAACTACTTGCGAGCGTGCCCCTTGCCCGAAGCAAAGACCAAGCTCGAGGAGTTGGAGAAAATCGACCCCAAGGCTGTCAAGCGAGCCGCAACGTTCTTCCCAATTCCCGCTCCAGCCAACACGAAACCTAAGCAAAACGACAACTCATCTTGGTCGCCGCTGATGCCTTTTGGCCAACCCGTCCGAGGGCAGTTAGCTCAGGCATCGGAAAGCCGTTTGGCGATCACAAACCAGGTTCTTTGGGGCTGGCAACTAGGGGCCGCCTCCATTCCCAAGGACAAGCTTTCGGCAAGCTTGGAACGTATGCCGGACATCGGGAGCGAAGCTTCCGAAGCGGCTATCGGCGAAATGAACTCTTTGCGTTGGTGTTCCGTAATCTTCCTGTCGGGCGCGTTGTTGGGCTCGCTTATGTGGATGGTCGCGGCCGGGATGTTCGGCCGAGAAATCGCTTTTCTTCAGCTTTGCACCTATGGCTACTTCAATTTCCGAAGAAGTTGATCCTAATCGATACTCTGCACCTCATTTCGAGGGCACCGAGGATGATTACAACTATCGGTCCGTCAGCCGCGCGGCCGTCCTCAGCGTCGTCTTCGCGGTTCTCGGATTTTTGTCCTGGTACTTCCCTGAGTTGACGGTCTTGTCCTTGTTGGGCTTCATCTTTGGCTTGGTCGCCCTTTGGAACTTCAAGAGATTCCCGGATGAATTGAGCGGTAAACCGATCGCGTTGATTGGAGTGTTCCTTTCGTTCGTTATCCTAATCGTCAGTCCGCTTCGACACACGTACATCTACTACACGGAACTTCCCGAAGGTTACGAAAGGATATCCTTTTCAGCACTCAAAAGTCCGTTGGGGGCTCCGGATCGCCCGCCACAGTCGGCCCTGGAACTCGACGGCCGAAAAGTGTTTCTCAAGGGTTACATCCATCCAACCTCCTTGTCGAGCAATGCCGCAAAGAGCTTCATCTTGGTTCCGGACTGGGCAACGTGTTGCTTCGGTCAGCAACCACCGCTGACACACATGGTCGAAGTACGTTTGAAAGGGGACCAGTTCGCGCAAAAAACTTTTCGGCGGCGAGCATTGGCAGGCACGCTGCAGGTTCGTCCGTACATCAAGCCAATCGATGGTCTTGAGGGAGTGTTCTACGAGCTGGAAGCGGATGTCTTTCAGTAAAACCACGAAGACCAATAAAAACCGAGGAGAGGGTTCCCTCGCAGGATCCCTCTCCTCGGCAGCCTCTCCCTGAATCGGCCCCACACACACAACCTAACAAGCCGACCCCGGGAATTTCTTCTTGGGGAAATTTCTTTTTGGTTCAAACCGCAGCCAATCCTCCGCAACCGGATCTACGACGGCCAGAGCGGCTCATGGTTTTCGGATAGCCTGTTTGCCGAACCGAACGTTTTCAAAGCAGAGCATACCCCGTGCCGAAGCGAGAAAAAATTTTTGTTCGATGCGAAAGTCACGGGTTTGCCAGGGGATCCTTCGATCGTTACAACCAAAGCAGATGAAGATCTATCGTCCGTGGTCGCAGTCAGGCTCAAAGTGTGACAATGTCATCTCAAAATGCGAATGCCGAGACTGGCGTGTTCGACTGTTTGCCGTGGCTGAGCATCGTCCCTGTGGTTCACGCAAGCGGTTCGTATGCTGTGGCGTTGCGGCAATGGTTGCTTTCTCGGTCGTTCGATACATTGGCCGTTCCGCTACCTCCGTCGTTCGAGGTTCCGGTGCAGGAAGGGGTATTGCAGTTGCCAGCGGTTTCAGCCGTAGTGCAGCGAGCCTTCAACGCCGATGAGGAGATTCAGAGGGACGAATCCTCCGATGGCAGTTCGTCGGGAATCATGGTCCCGATCGATCCATGTCAGGGTGTGATCGCTGCGCTTCGTTTTGCTTGGAGCGAGCATAAACAGGTCGAGTGGATCCTTCCGGAATTAAGCCGATTCGACGTTGAGTCCCTCGTGCTCCCCGACCCATTAGCAGTCGAGCTTACGACGCTGGAACGATTCTGCTGCGCGTTGTTGCCTGCGATCCCGGCTCCTCGTGCTGAAAACGATCTTGCTCGTATTCGACATATGGCAGACCGCATACTGTGGTTGGCGCAGCGCGATCAAAGGGTCATCGCCCTGTGCCATCTCAACGACTGGCCGTGGTTGCGTGAGGCGGTTCGTATGGGATCGCCGTCTCCTTCACATCCCGTCGAATCGACTGTCGATGAACGTTCCTCCATTTCCGAGCCATCCAACTACTCGATCGATTCTCGCACGCACTTGTTCCTGCATGGTGAACTACCGTTCGTGACAGCGTTGTATGAACGAGCCAGAGCCAATCTCGATGATGACTCGAGACTCGCTGTCGAAGGCTTGAAGGAATTGTTTGTATCTGCTCGGGCCAGTTACCGCGCTGATCTGGGACAGAGAGCACGGCAGATTACTCCTCTGCTAATCTCGCAGTGCCTGAAGTACATTCGAAACC